>WBUR01000015.1 GCA_008933615.1 bacterium
GCCTCTGTGAACTTCTCATGTGCGGTGGCATATAATCCATTCTCCCACGCCGTCCACCCTTCATCCAATGCCGGAACCAAAGTTTCATCCCCGCAGCTTATCACCACAAGTAACAATAATCCTGCTAGGTGACGGTCATAACATCTCCAAAACTGCTGTTGACAACCATGATATCCGGAATACCGTCCGCATTACTATCGCCATCGATCACCGTAAAATCTGTTGATATGGCCTGCAGGGAGCTGTATAGTGAGATGACCGATCCGCGAGGAATTTTAAATACAATAGTATCTGATTGTGTACTTAGGTTCGTCGAATCGATTATTTCCCGCAACGTTCCGCCTTCAGAGTCGTCCCCGGGATGCGTTACAAACCATTTGCCAGGCGTCGCCGAAGGGATAGCACTTACTGTGCTCGAATATGGGCTTTCGTATCCGTTGTTATCAACAGCCATGATGTAGAAATAATAGATCGCCCCGTTTTGCAAAGGCGTCGAGCCGTCCAGCGTCGTGATAGTCTTACCGGTAGTCGCCGTAGAATCCGCCAGATAATAGGTGTCATTGTTATCGCTTGCCCAAATATAATACTTGGTTACATCGGATTTGTTAACCGGGCTCCACTGAAGATTCACAGAACTAACATTGGATGCCGCCACAAGGCCAATTGGAGCCGAAGGTATGCCGTCAATTGTGAAGCTCTGTTCGGCTTGAAACTTCGAATTGCGGTAGATCTGGTCGATCGATTCCACGCTCCAGTAATACGTTCCGTCAGCCAAGTCCCATAGTTTCCAGCTATTGCTATGGCCGGTATTGCCCATCGCTTGTATAAGCCTGAATCCGCCGGTATTGCCGCTGTCAACCACTTTGGCCAGTGGCGGCATGACCTGCACACCTGCAGGGGTTTTACCAACACGTAGATTGTAGGTCAATCCGTTTTGAGGTGTTTCGTTGTCCGTTGATTTATTCCAACTGAATGAAACCGTATCCAAGGACGTTGTTGTCGCCAAATTTGTGGGATCGCTTGGCGGAACGTTTAATACTGAACCGCCGTTCTTATACAGTTTTGTAACATAATTGTTGTTGATGTCAACACCTTCAACCATTACATCCAGGTCACCATCTCTGTCGTAGTCAATAAACGCTGCCCCGGGGGTGTATTGATCACCTCCAAATATCGGCTCTATGCCAATATCAATCATAACAAACGATCCTCCGCCGTTGTTTCGCGCTATATAGGATTGTCTACCGGTGTAATCGGTCGGAGTACCGGTCATGAACAAGTCCAGGTCGCCGTCATTGTCAAAGTCGCCCCAGACAACCGCAGCGCGCGCTAAGCCGGTCAGGCCGGGATTTATATCCGTAAATGTGTCATCACCGTTATTTTCATATACGGAGGCGTAACGTGTCCCGGAACCACCGGTCGAACCGCTAAACGCTATGTCAAGATCGCCGTCATTGTCGTAGTCTCCCCAAACGGCCTGTCCGCGATATATACTAAGTACAGGGAGATTGGCGCTAATATCGGCAAACGAATCATTGCCGTCGTTTCTATAAAGAAATATACCGAAACCAACGGCGCCGTCACCGAGAACCAGCAAATCAAGATCATTGTCGTTGTCATAATCGCCCCATGCGCACGAACCGTTTGCATGGCCCGGTATGCCTGTGTCCACTAAATTAAACTCGCCATTACCATCGTTTCGATATAAGAACGATCCTTGCGAGCCCGAGCCCGCATCATTGCCCATCAGAAAGAGATCCTGATCGCCGTCGTTGTCGTAGTCGCCCCATGCCATCGCCGACAATGCCGTTCCTGCCATGTTATGCAACACATCGGAGAATGTTCCATTACCGTTATTCTTGTACAATTTCAAGGTTCTTGAACCGCTGCCGGAACTCCCTGCGTATGCAAGGTCAAGCAAGCCGTCATTGTTAAAATCCGTCCATGTTACGGAACTGCGGTGAATCTCCTGCTGGAATTGTGCATCGATTTCCGTGAACGTATCGCCGTTATCATGTCGATAGAGTTTGGCAAAGCCGTTTTGAAAGGGGGGATAGTATTCATCCGTTGCCCCAACAATAGCAACATCGTAATCGCCGTCGTTATCATAATCTCCCCACATAAAATTACCATCCGCTCCATTGATGAAGCCTGTTCCGGTAACTTCCGAAAAATTAGTAGGCGTTGCGCTGACTCCCGCATACCCGGTATCATTGAGCGAAACATCGACGATGGTCACTCTGAAATAATATTTTTTGAAGTTGGTAAGGCCGGTATAGGTGATCGTTGAATCCGTAGTAGAGTCGATCTGAACAACAGGATTTGGTAATGTATCTCTGAAAATTCTGTACCGAAGCACGTCGATTTCGGTACTATGATTCCACAAAAGCGTGACTTTTTGATCGCCGACTTTTGCTTGAAGGCCGGACAGCGGGCCAAATGAAACGCCGCCAACCAGCGTGCCATCATAGTTATTTACAGTGGCATCCTCTACAATGGTGCCGCCTCCCTCATCCAAATGCCACAACGCGGTAAGGCCTGATTCATTGCCCACGAGTCCGCTCTGATAAATACTGAATACTTCTGAAGGGGTGAGTGCGCGGTTCCACGTATTCGCTTCATCCAGCAATCCTAAAAAATAATTATAATACAAGCCGATTTTAGCCCCATAACCCAAATAGCTGGTAGGGCCTGTTGCGATACTGTCAACAAGAGCACCATTCTTATAAGCTTTCAAATAACTTCCTTCTAATACCCAGGCAATATGAATCCATTCGTCGGCATTATATGGAATACCGACTTGAGAATAGCCGCCGCTCCAATTGTAAAACCATATACGGTCTTGGCCGCCTATAATACCTCTGGAAATGCCCATATATCCGCCTTGATCGGCAAAAATCGAATTTCCCTCATACGCATAGAACATGGTCGGAGAAGCGCCGGTCGGTCTGATCCACATTGACACCGTGCCTGCGGATGAGGTCGTATAATTGCTCAAGGAACCGGGTAAATTGATATAATCGTTTATTCCGTCGAGCATGACATAATTATTGATCTGCGCGGACACCCATGACGGCGCCGTCAGCAGCGTCAAAAGAAAAAGAATTCGTCGCGTTGTTTTCATATATACCTCTCCGTTTAGTGCGTTAATATTTATTCTATCATCACACAAAAAAATTATCTAAGGAATGTCCAACAAACAAAAAATTGAACGAGAGCTATCGGTACAACTGAAGTATTGCCCTAAGCGAACATTGCGGGCATGCCCGAAGTCGGAAAGTAGGTGAGTGAACCAGTAATTGCATAAAAGGTAAATCAATACCGATCGTATGTCAAGTTTTTTGATTCCTGACTCGTGCTAACGTTCACAATCTTCTGCGGTTCATACAAACAAAAACGTCCCGGTCGAGTCAACGATCGGGACGTCGTACAAATATTTTTTTTTGGAATGTCTATTTTTTCTTACGGCTGATTATCAACTTGTCCAATATGGGTTCATTGTCTTTCAAGATCGGTTCCCACCAAGTCGTGTCTGTATAAGGCGGAATGGTTTCTGAAGACAGGCCGACGGCGTCAATTTCGTTCCATCCCGGCACGGCAACCATATCCATAGCTAGCCGGATTTCAGAAACTTTGAAGTTTGTTTCCGGAAAATTAATTATGAATATTCGCGAAGAGTCCCCCGCATCCTTCGCTGAGTCCTGATAAACCACTTCCCAAAGGCCGGTCATAGGATTTTTCACGTACACCGTATCAACAAATCCGGGATTATACGTTTCAAAAATGGCGATCGATCTCACCGGCTCCGGATTATCGTAGTAACCTAGTTCAAGAAATTCCCGTTGAAGGTCCTGATACTCCGATGTCCATGCGGTTTCTATATCCCCATAATTGGGATACGTATCGGGAGCGCCCAGAACCTGGTATGCGGCCCATTCCACCGTATCATATTGCGTGCTGTACGCAATCACGGCATCAGCCCATCGGATGTTCCTGCTTTGATCGCCGCTGTCATCCCCGCAACTCAGGGCGAACATTAAGAAGCTTAGGACAACGAAAATTCTTGAATTCATACGGAAACTCCTTATTGGTTTGACTGAAAAGGGAAATGTTACTATAAATCAGGATTCACTTTGATTTGAGATGCCATTGCCACAGATTCACAGATTAAAGAACCTGCTTATCGGTTTGACTCACAATGTCATGCTGAGCCAGTCGAAGCATGACAAATGATTAAATTTTCAGCCTTCGACACGTTCAGGCTGACAGGTATTTCGCTAAATGTGAGTGAACCCGATATGCACGTTAAAGAATGATCTTAGAATGCGTTTTGTTTAATCTGCGAATCTGTGGCTTTGTTATTAATCCGGTATCGGGAACGCCGGAGGATTTCCAAAACTGCTCTTGGTGGATTTGCCTCCAACCATACTTAACCCCACCACCGCCGCCCCGGCTCCTACGATAATGCCTCCGCCAATGTAAAGCGCGGATTTTTTCGATCCCGGTTTCTGACCGGCTGATTTTTTTTGGCGTTCTGCCCATTCATCGATCAAGAGGCTTTCGGGAATGACCGTTTCCTCGCTTGCCGACATTTGTATCTGATCTTTTTCAGGAATCACCGTCTTTGCGTATTCGCTCACGGCCGTCTGATAAGCCGCTAAGGAAACGCCGGACGAATCGCCTGTAACTTCCAGCCCGGCCAGATCTTTGACCAGCATCAACGCAGGTTTATATAGCGGAAAATGTTGAGCGCTCATACAGCCGTAGAGAATGGCTTGAGTTTTATAATGTTCATCATTTCGGGTTTTGTAAATCCGCGCCGATACCGACGCCATATTATAGTAAATACTGAATAGGTCAACCGCTTCGGTTTTAGTATTTGCCGCCTTACCCAAGGTTGCAAGAGCAATGGTGTCCTGATGCTGAACTTTCTGAATATTACCGAGGTTCTTATACGATTCATAAAGATCAGAGAACGAAGCGTGGCCTTTAATCAGCAGCTGTTTTCCTTCATCAATTTTCGTTGCATCGGACATGGTTAGTACCGCACCTCGATAATCGGATGTCGCATAGTCTTCGTTTAAAACGCTTGCTTTATCATACCACTGTTTTACGGCTTCGATGTTTCCGTGCCCCGCCTCCACGATCATAAGCTGGGAATACACCGGCAGATACCAAGGCTCTTGTTCCGCAATTTCCCGAAGCACCTTTTCGCCTAATTCTTTTCCATTGAGTGAAAATTTTTCGATTCGCCCCTTTTCATCCTTTTTCAAAAACTCAACCTGATCGCTTTTTAAATAAATTACGGCCAGCTTATATTTGACGGCTACCGCCCTTCGGTTGTGCGTCACGATATCCTCATAAATCGCGCGCGCCGTCTCAACATCTGCTTTGCGCATAAGGTATTCTGCGGCATCGTACTTTTCTGCGTCCGTAAGCGACGCGTATTCGGCTCCGCCCAACGCCACGATAAGATCGGTGTCTTCTTTGATCAACTTCTCGCTCGATGCACCGCAGGAAATAATAAATGTCAAATAAAAGGCGGCTAAGAAATAAATAATGTTTTTCATAATACTTTTGATTTTAGATTAATGGTTTTTGATTTGCTCTTCCATGCTGATTGTTCAATTATCATTTGACAATCAGCATCTTCTTGGTTTGCGTATATGTTTCACCGTTGATCGATTCCGCCTGAATTCGGTACAAATAAATTCCGGAAGATACCGCGCGCCCAAGATTATCCGTTCCGTTCCATTCCAAGGCATGAATTCCCACTTCCTGATCTCTGCGATCTAAAACGGTCCTGACTTTCTGGCCCAAAATATTGTATATGGACATAGTTACGCGGCTTCGTTTTGCCAAAGCATAGGAGATCTTTGTTGACGGATTGAACGGGTTGGGATAGTTTTGTGACAATGAAAATTTTGCCGGCAGATCATCGAATGAAGCGGCGGCTTCATTCAGGTATCCGGCGGTTCCAACTAATATCTTATATTTGGTCGTTCCGGAACGTTTATGATAAACCGTAGTCAGTTCTCCCTCCGGCAAAAAAACATTTTGCGCATAATCGTAAATTTTCATTTGCCAGTCGCTTCGAATTTTTTCAACATCAAATTCCAGATGAATGGAAATATCATCCATAGTTGACTCGATCGCCAGATCTATTGACTGCCCTTCATTTCCGGCATTCCGGTAAATATAACTTAGTTTCTTCTCATCTTCAGTAAAATAAGCGGAAATATAATTACCCAAGCTTTGCGGCTCAGGATCATTATACAAACCCGCGTTCGCTTCATGAAGAATCGTATAGCCGTTCGAACGGTCTGTATACTTTAATCCATTCTTGGCCGCAGTTGCGGCAATGTTCAACTTAAATTCTTCCGTTTGGGTTGACCATACTTTTCCAACCGATACGCCGTTTGGCGTAAAGGTCAACGTAGTCGCTGTCAAATTCTTGTTCCATATCGCATATCCGCCGAAGGGCTTCATCGAAGTCACCTTACTCCATCCGCCAACTTCAGTCCCCGTTCCGCTAAACGCCCACGGACCGGAAAATTGCAGCGGATCCAATGCAACGGTTATCGGTGTAGTAAATGGCGTGCCTACCAAATTCCATCCCGGATTTAATGTGACCTGAACACCCGATGGCGGATTCGTAACGCCGCCCGATGCGTCCGCAGTTAAGCCGTTGTTACCGCTTTTTTGAAAGAACCAGAATGCCTGTCCCGGCAAAATAGTCGTAATTTTTGTTCCCGCTCCGTTATATGCGATCCACTGCGACGAACCAATGCTCGGAAAAAGCTGCGCCAGATTTTTGTTATTGAGATTTACCGGAACGGAAACTAAGCGCCACCGATCCGTGACAATTCCTGCCAGGTATTCTGAGCCGCTGATCGAACTGGTAATTTGTGTAAACGCGACCGGCACACTGGATGTATCGCTGTACACTATGTTTCCGCCGTTGTCCGTAGCTTTGATAAATAGTGAGACCCCTTCCATCGTCGCAGCGCTGCCCGGGATTTGAGTTGAATACGTTGAACCGGACGCGGCCATGGTAACCGAATCATAAGCTGTGGCTGTTCCTGTTTTATGAAATATTCGTACACTTGTAATGGAACCGTTGTCCGTCACGATACAACTCACATTAAATGCCGCATTCAGCGGTGTTGAAGCCGGCTGCTGAATGGACGAGATCACAGGCGCCTGATTATCGGCAAGCAGGGTCACATTGAACGTATCTGCGGCTGAAGAAACGCCGTCGCTGCCCGATACTCTGACTGCAGCCGTACCCGTAAAATTAAAAACACCTTGCAAATACAAACTGTCATTGGATACCGTTGGTAATATCTCTGCAGAATTGGCCTGCGTTGAATAGATCAGCGACGGATAGTCGGAATCGGAAAAAATAAACGAAAGTTTTTTGTAAAATATTTTTGGAAATCCTTCCGTGAGCGACGTATCGGAAATGGCAAGATTTCTGACCGGAGCGGCGTTAAATGTTGTGTCGCTCGCGGTATTCGACGCAACGGAAACTCCGAAATTACCAACCGTAAATACTCTGTAAAAATAAATGGTCTTGGAGTTTAATCCCGAAGTATTGGAATAGGCCGTCGTTGCGTTATCGGCAGTTGAATCAATCTGAACAAACCCTGTACCTGACGACAACGAACGATAAATTCTGTATCGTAAAAATATGCCGGTACCTGGAGCCCATGACAAATTGATCCGTGAAGTCGATACGGCCGTCGCTGTTAAAGCCGACGGAGCGCCGGGCATGACTCCGGTGACAGTCACCGTAGTGGTGCGCCTTTTAAGCGTCAGCGCCGTTGCCGCAGTATTAGTAATATCACAAGTATATGTACCGGCATCGCTGATTTTTACAGAATCAATTTGATAGGTGGCATTCGTCGCGCCGGGAATTACGCCTCCGTTTTTCTTCCATTGATAAGTATTATTTACACCGCCAACCGTCACCGTGAGTTGCAATACAGTTCCTTCTGCCGCATTAACGGAGCTGTATGTCCCAACGCTGTCCTGCGGCGCATAGGTAAAAGTTCCAATTCCCGTGTTGGTCTCCAAATCCTCAAAAGTAAAGCGGTTATTCTCAGTTCGTAAAGTATTTAACGTGCCAATACTGGAGAGATTCGGTAAAACGTCAAACCGGTTATTGCGGATATCGAACTGTTGGAGGCTTGCGAGATTTTTGAATACAACAGGAACGGAGTCCGCCAGCAGATTATTCGACAACGTCAAAGAACTCAAAATTGACATGCTACTGATCGACGTTGGAATAGTGCCGGATAATAAATTATTTTCCAAGCCAAGGCTGGTTAAATTAATAAGATTGCCTATGTTCGACGGAATGCTTCCGCTAAGCTGATTGCCAAAAAGTTGAAGCTGGGTCAGATTAGTCATATTTCCGATTGAAGAAGGTATTGTGCCTGTAAGATTATTACCTGATAAATTCACCGTGATTGCGCGGCCGTTAGACACCGTCACACCGAACCATGTTCCCACAGGATTAGCGCTCTTCCAATTCGTGTTGTTTGTCCATGCTCCTCCGCCGGTATTGTTATACAAATCAACCAACGCAAGGGAATCTCCGGAGGATACCTGTGAATAAGCCGAAGAGCTTGAGACAGCCCCTAAGAAAAAATAAATGGTTACCCATTTTTTCATAAAACCTCATTCATATTATGTATGATCCGGTTTTGAGGAAAATTAATTAAATAAATATTGAAATTAACGATGGTGCAGGAAATTTTTGGTATGGGTCAAGGTATACAAATTCACTTTGCATATCAAGCAATTTTTGTCATTCTGACGGTTCGTCTGACTGCCATGCAACTTGTCCGTCACGAAAATATTCTTTTTTCCAAACCGGCAATTCCTTCTTAATTTCTTCGATAATATACCGGCATGCTGAAAAGGCTTCCGCCCGATGCGCAGATGAGACAACTATGATCACGCTGGGTTCTTTGATCTGAAGCAATCCTAATCGGTGTTGTATAGCAACGCGGTTGACCGGCCAATACCCGAAAGCTTTTTTCAAAATATTGAGCATTATCTTCTCTGCCATCTCAGGATAACCGTGGTAATCGATAGACTCAACCTTTTTCCCGTCGAAGTGATCGCGAACTGTTCCTACAAAAATATCGACGGCGCCGGTGCCTTCCGTCACGCAGAAATCATACAGTTTCTTAACGCTAATTTCGTTTTTGGTTACTTCGACATAATATTTTTCTTCTCTGACCATACGATAATTTTTCACAATTACTCATCTTATTTAAGCATAACTACCAATTCATCTCCCGCAGATTTAACGGATTCACGCAGAATTTTTTATCTGCGTAGATTAGCGGCATCTGCGGGAGAAAATAATAGAAACTGAGCAGTTACCCTTTTTTCTTATAGAACAGCATGTATAGCCTCATCCGCCGCTCACGGGAGGAATGATGCACACTTCATCTCCTTCGTGCAGCAGCGCTTGCGGTGAAACGTATTCCATATTCAATGCCACCCTGCTGTGTGCCTTATATTTTTCAAGCTTAGGATAAATGTTAATGATATCATTCCAAAAAAGATCAACGGTAGCAGACAAAGGCAATTCCAAAGTTACCTCATCCGTTCCCGCGATCTCACGGCACATGGCAAAAAACTTAACTCTGATCTTCAATTTCTGTTTTTCCTTATTCGACAATAACCGTCAGATTGCTCGTGTTCCCAAAAATTTCCGGAGAGTACATTTCTTCTGCTTTGGTCGATGGCAGCTCAAATCGGCCGAATGTTGTTGCCCGTGCGAGATAAGTAAACGTGTGCTTACCCTGGGGCATCCAGTCTGCAAAAACCAATACCCGGTCGTCCCGCATTTCTGAATGATTAAAAGTACCATAAGACCACCAGCCGCCACGGGAACCCGGTCCGGCAATCGCTTTTGCAGACGAATTGCTCGTTGCCAGGTTCACATTAACCGCTTCAAATCCCGCAGGAAGCGGGTCATCAACCACAACAAATTGTCTATCCTGCGCAGAACTGACGTTCAATTCGATCCGGTACATTGCGCCGGCTGTGAACTTACCGTTTGTTACAGCCTTGCCCTTTTCATCAAAGAACGATTTCGTTATTTTCATTCCTTCATCGCGGGATTTGATCTTTATACCGGACTTTGGAGCATAAGTCATACGTACGTTATAATACAGTCGTCCCGTGCCTGAAAAATTAAAATCCATCGGCAGTGACACGTCCTTTTGCAGTTGATTAAATTTGATATTGGATGTGTGCGTTGCCGTTGAGCGGCCTTTGTAAATCTCACTGAGGATTTGTTTTCCGTCTATTTGTACTTGAGATTTGAAATCAGGGATTTCTTTCTCGAATATTCTGAAATAACTTCCCAGCGCCCAGAATACATATACATTTTCCTGCGTCGTTCTCCAGCGCCCGTCCTTTCGATCCTGTAGAAGATATTTTACTGTTTTTTCAGCCCACGGAACATCCTCCTTATCCATCTCTAAAAATACTTGAAGAATCGCCGACGTAGTTCTAATATTCGAGTGAAACGTCCATTCAAGTCCGGTATTGAACGGCTCTTCAAAATGCGCCGTTGTCGGATTCATTTTAATTGCGTTTAATAAATTCCGCCGGAGTTCCTCTGCGATGGCTCTGTTTCCCTTTCCTTTGACGACGGCCTTCAACAACATCGCGCGCGCGTACAACGGCATTTCATCCCGCCGCTGGAACAAAAGTTCAACGCTTGAGGCATCGTAGTATCCGTTTTCAGCCAGGGTGGCCAGCGCGAATGCATGGGTGGTGTGCCAATAAAATAATCCGTATCTGTCAATTGCAGCGGATTGCCTGACCATGCTTTTGAGATATTCCAATCCTTTGGCATAACATTCCTGATTAACTTCAAAACCTTTCGCTTTGGCATGAGTGAGAGCAAACATCGTGTAGACAGAAACGTACGGAGAAACGTACTCACCGCCCGTCCAATAACTAAATCCGCCGCTGTACTGCTGAAATTTCGGAACGTCATCCAGATATTCTCGGATCACGTCATCGACGTTTTTTGCCTTATCCGGGAAAGCGTCCAATTTAAACGCTTCTACGACATCGCCAAATAAGATAATCGGGAGCGCGCGCGACGTTTTTTGCTCGAGACAGCCGTAAGGATATTCAAACAGGTATTTAATACTGCCGTCCAAATCCACCAGTGCTGTCGAAGCCGTCTTTACAGAAAGACCGCCAAAATCTTCGTATATATTCTTCGGGATCTTAATTTCTTCCTTATGGGTTTCGGTTGTACTGCCATACAATGCAACGGTTTCAGTATACGTTGGAATTTTAAGAGGAATGGACACTTCAACGCCATCGGTCAGGTCATTCATGACGGCCTTAAATGTAAACTTGCCGGCCTTGTTGTCTCGAACATTAAATTTGTAGCGAACTTCCTGCGATGCGCCTCTATTCAAAAAAATATCCTTTGCCGGTAAATCTTTCAGCTCGACTCCATCCATTTCCGTAAATAATTTCACTGCCCCGTCTTTATCAGAATAATTATGAACGATCACTCCGGCCTCAACTTCGTCCCCTACTCTTGCAAATCTCGGTAAAGCCGCGCGCATCATAAGTTCCTTGCTAACGGTGATATTCTTATCCGCGCTCCCAAACTTGGAATCCGCGGAATGAGCAACTGCGATGATCTTGAATCCGGTAACGTTTTCTGGCAATTGAAAACGAATTTTCGCCTTACCGTACGCATCGGTCATGATCGAAGGATTCCAATAAACACATGCTTTGAAATTCTTACGCACGCTGACGGCGGCAAACATGTCGTCGCCCCCTCCGCCGCCTACACCGCCTTTGTCTTTCAGGCTGGCGTTCACGATCTGATCTAAAACATATTTTCTGCTTTCGGATGTGGTCACGCCTAACTCACGGTGTTGATAAAAATAGGAGAATGGGTCGGGTGTTTTGTAATTCACAAGATTTAAAACGCCGATATCCTCGACGTAAAGCGTTACTTCAGAAATTTTACCTTGTCCGCCATTATCTCTTATGTCAAGTTCAAGGTTAACCCATTCGTTGGGCGCAAATTTTTCCTTGTTCAATTTAAGGGCAACATTCAGTTTATTTGCATCGGAATTTATCGACAGTTTAGTGTAACCGATCTTAAACGCCGGTTTACCTAAATCTTCAAACTTATCAGCCGTCGGAAGCGCCGTCCGGCCCTGTAAGAGGATTACAGATACGTAAGCGTTGGGGATCAAATCGGCAGTCACGGGTATTTCAATAAAACTAGCATTGCCGTTGAGATCAACCGCTTTATGTGACAGTATCCCTTCACGTTCAACAGTAATCAGCGCCTTGCATTTTTCATACGGCGACTTCACCAGAATTTTTGCGGTTTCACCCGGATTATAACTTTTTTTGTCAGCCACTAAATCAATCGCATCGTCGTCGCGTAAATTCCATCCCGTGTATCCTTCTCCTGTCACATAGACAAAACAGGATGATACAATCTTATTGCGAAGATCATCTGAACCGGTTGCCTTAATGATATAATAACCGGTTGATTGCGGACGTAAAGATTGCGAAATGGGCTGCGCGGCTGACACCGCCTCAAACGATGATTCAAGAGTATCTTTGACTTGTGAATTCCATTGAAACGTCCCTTCGCCAGTTTTTTCTCTGACGGAAATCCACTCCCGGCGAATAAGTTCAAGCCGGACTAAATTTCCCCGTAGTTTCCTTCCTTTTGGATCCACCGTTATTAAGTCAACATGCAGCTTGTCACCCAGGGTATGAAACGTCGTTGTTGGCTTCAGGCCGATGTAATATTTTCCTGCATGAACGGTAACGCTTTTCCTGCCGCTCACTTCCTGCCGGTTTTTGTCACGCACGTCGCCTTCGATAACCAGCGTGGACGATTCGCCGACGCTGTTGTTCAAACTTAATGATACGTCGAGTAAGCCCCGTTCATTTAATTGTTCGGTCTTACTGGACAATACGGTAGCGTAACTTCCCCGGTAACCGTAATAGTCATCCGAAATCGCTCCAAAATAATAATCATCATAGCCATCCGGAACAAACGAACTCTTGCTGCGCGAAACGCTCCACTTAATCTCAGCATGGCTCATCGGAGCTCCGAATAAATAATGCGCGTCTAATGAAGCTTCCAGTTTTTCACCCCATACGTACTCGTCCTTTTTTGTTCGAATGGTAACTTCCGTTTCAACCGGCCTGAACTCTTGTACCTGAAAGCTTTCCGTCGATACTTCTTCTTTGCCGTCATACGCTTTCACAGAATAATATCCCAACGGCGCGTTCACATCCAAATCATACTCAAAGTCAAAAGCGCCCATCGTATTCGTAGTACAATTTTTTGTAAAAATTTCTTCAGATGAAGGGTTGACGACCGACACCGTCACACGCCGTCCGGAACTCACCGACCAGGAGTCCTGTTGTAATTTTCTGGTAATACCTTTGAAAAGAACTTTATCTCCGGGACGATACATGCCCTGATTTGTAAACAACGTCGCAGATAAACGGTCCGCATCGCTCACACGCCAGTTTGTGGGAATGTTAAATCGATAGAGTTCAACGTTTTTATCAGAATTTATGTACGCCTTTTGCCCTGCCTTGGAAACAAAAACCCATTGCCTTGGCTCACTCCATTCATTTCTGGATCGTAACCCCAGGGCTTCCCATCCCGGCGTTTTGACAAACCCTTTTTCATCGGTGCGTCCCATCCACGCAATGTTTCCGGTATCATCACGAATTTCAACGGCTGCGCTCCCGACAGGCCTCCCGTCTTCCAAATAAGTCAGATAAACGAGATTATTTAGCCTGGAAAATTTAGCCGAAATTCCGATAGCCGTCACCTGCGCGATAGCCCGCTGTGCATAGGCTTCCGAACCGTGTTTAAATTCAATAAGTATGTTCCCGTTTCTTCCACCGCCCAACACTTCGTCAAGATCAACCGGGTAGATGCCTTGCTGATTCAATGGTACGTCGGGCTTCTCGGAGCGGGAACTTCCCCATTTATCAAAAATCAGGTCTCGTTTCCACAAACCCTGATTTAATACGCTGATCAGGTCATTCTCGGATAATAATGCAAGACGAACATTTACATATTTTGGATTCAATACCGGAACATTGAAACTATGACTCAAATAAGATTCGATGATGTGTTCGCCGCTTTGAAAAAATACGCCCGGCTCGTAATCCCCTGTTTCAAACTCGTGCACTATGTCAACGCCAAGATCGTTGCCAAAATCATCCGTTATATTTTTGTCAAAACGCATCTCGTAATGCGTCCGGGGTTTAAGATCTATATAAATGATTGTGGAATATTCTTCGTCCCAATAGGTGTCATACAGATATTTTATCTCAGCCTCCGGCGAAATAGTGATGTGATTACGCAGGGCTTCATAATCAACACGGTTTGTCAATTTTATTTTAACCGGCTGGCTTGGTGATACGGGTGAAGAGAAACGTACTAGTTCCAGCGTTCCGTACGTTGTAAATGAAATGGCTTTCGATTCCCTGCTGGCCAGGCTGCCAACTTCGCCTTTCAGACCTTCTTTTATAGTAATAGTATACGGCGTAAGCATCGATAACTGGTCTAACGGTATGACAATCAATAATCTTTTTTCTAATTTTGCGATAGCGGAGTTAGCGTATTCGTAATTATAGTTCTGCACATAGTCTTTGGCCTCATTCGAGTCCGCAAGGCGTACTACGCACTCCACCGCGCGGCCTGATAGTTCATTAGAAAGTGAAATTTTTTCTTTTGCGTTGGAAAGCAAAATATTCTGATTGAATAACAAATATATTTTAGGCGAGATGGTAACGCCCTTTGCGTCATCATAGATATTGGAGTGTAGGAATCTTGGCCTCATCGTTTCAAATGAAAAATGATAAGGAGCGGACAAAAGACTGCCGGACAGCGACTTGGTTCCTGCCGGAATGGTAACTTGATAGCGGCTCGATAACGTGAGAACGTCGGCAGGAGTAAAGACCAAAGTATTGGTACCCATCCATCGGTATTTACCCTTTAGAGCAGGCGTAATCGTGAGAGGTCCAGAGCCATCGCCTTCGGGCAAAGCCTCCAGCGGCACCATCGGTTGATTGAACACGACAACAACAGAATAAAATTGATCAACATCCTCGATCAATCCCTGCGGAGTCGCCGAAAGGACAGTCAACCCCTGCTCGGACGGTGCGATGGGAGCTTGTGCGTGCGACGGGTCGCTGAAACTGCACCCGCTAAAGTAGAAAAGAAAAACCGAAGGCAACAGAAAAAATATAGAGCCAACAAAATAAAGGGTGATAGATTTTTGCGGTAATAATCTTTTAATCATCACACGCCTCTTCTTTCATATTTTCTTAATTATCCTATTTGACTGTGAGAATAATTACGATTTGACTAAGCATGATTGAAACTAATAGGTCTAATTTCAAATGTAACGATTATATACTTTACTTAATAATACCGATGTGCAGATCCTTGAGTTGACGCGGATCAACCTCTGTCGGCGCGTGATCCATAAGAGAAACTGCGCTGTTCGTTTTTGGAAATGCGATCACATCCCTAATGGATTTTCGACCCGTCAGAACGGCAGTCAACCGGTCAAATCCAAGCGCAATGCCCCCATGGGGCGGGACACCGTATTCAAATGCCTTCAATAGAAATCCAAATTTGAGTTCGCGTTCTTCTTGCGACATATTAAGTGCGTCAAACATTTTATTCTGAATATCTTTCTTGTGAATACGGATACTTCCTCCGCCGATTTCATTCCCGTTAAGAACAAGATCATACGCCTTGGCGTAAACGCCAGCCGGATCCGAATCCATTTTTTCAAGATCCCGGTCCATAGGAGCCGTAAATGGATGATGCATGGCTATGTACCGTTTCTCCTCCGCGTCGTATTCGAACAAAGGGAAATCAAGTACCCATGACAAATTGAATTCGTTCTCGTTTATCAATTTTAGTTCTTCGGCTAATTTCACACGTAAACTTCCTAAGGCAGATTGAACGATTTTTCTGTGGTGCGCAACAATCAGAATAATATCGCCCACTTTTGCTTCGACAAGTTGTGTTATATTCGAAAGTATTTCTGGAGTCAGAAATTTAGAAATTGAAGATGTAACGCCGTTGGCTTCCACTTTAATTGTAGCGATACCTTTAACATCAAATTCTTTCATGTGTTCTGTCAATTCGTCTATTTTCTTTCTCGAAAAGGACGCGGCTTGACCTTCAACTTTGATGCAGCCGACCGATCCGTCTTGCTGAGATAACACGTCAGTAAAAACTTTGAATTCCGAATTTTTAACCAATTCATCGAGATAATGTATCTTCATCCCGAATCGCAAGTCAGGCTTATCGCTCCCGTATGACGATACCGCATCAAGGTAACTCATACGCTTCAGTGGTAATGATAGGTCAATGCCTTTTAACTCTTTAAAAATTTTTTCCATCAGAGACTCAATCGTGTGTAGAACATCGTCCATATCCACAAAGGACATCTCCACGTCTACTTGAGTAAATTCCGGCTGGCGGTCGGACCTGAGATCTTCGTCTCGAAAACATTTTACGATTTGAAAATAACGGTCAAAGCCCGAAACCATGAGCAACTGTTTATATATCTGAGGCGACTGCGGCAGAGCATAAAATTTTCCGGCATGGACGCGGCTCGGAACCAAATAATCACGCGCGCCTTCAGGTGTACTTTTCATCAGCATTGGCGTTTCGACTTCAATGAACTCTTGCTCGGTGAAGTAATTTCTTACCACTTGAGCAAGTTTGTGCCGAAAGATCAAAGGCTCTTGCATAAAATTTCGCCTCAGGTCTAGATATCGGTACTCCAGCCTCAGGTCTTCGTCGACTTTTAATCTCTCATCATTAAGTTCAAACGGCGGGGTTTTGGCGCGGCTCAGTATTTCAAGTTGGTCTGCCGCAATCTCAATAGCGCCCGTAACAATAGTTTTATTGATATTGCCTGCGTCACGCGCAATGACTTTTCCGGTGACTCGAACAACAAATTCCGTACGTAGTTCTTTGGCCGTTTCATGAATAGCTGCATTGTTATCTGGATTAAATACGATCTGTGTCATTCCGTAGCGATCCCGGAGATCAATAAATATTAATTTACCCATATCCCGACGTCGATGGACCCATCCGATGAGGGAAACGGTTTGTCTGACAAAATTATTATTCAATTGTCCGCAGGTATGCGTTCGTAAAGTTGTTTTTACCACTGGATTCATATTGTAAAAGTTACTCCTAAAAAATATAAAAAAACCGTACGCCTCAGGCGTACGGTTTTAAGAACGTACTATGTCTTCTTAAAAATTACTTCGTAAACACAAAGGTCTGGTTGATCGTTATCACGCCTTTTTTGCCTTTTGGAAAACTCCATCCGCGAATCTTATTGGTAACGCAAGATGATACTGCATTACCGACCGTGTTTTGGGTAACATTTACACCTGCAACACGTCCTGCCTGATTCACTTTGATTGCAACGCTTAACTTACCTTTAAGATCCGGAGATTTCTTCAATTCTTTTTGGTAGCATGAGTTCACCGCAGCTGCATTCGCATCAATTACGGACTGAATTTCGCCCGCAGAAGCTCCGGCTCCCGCACCGCCGGCAATAGACGCTTTACCGACGCCGATAAGGCCGCCGCCCGATTCTCCGGCCGACACAGACAAGCCTCCCGGATCGCCCAATAATGCGGTAAGATCACCAAGTCCGCCCTCACCGCCAACGCCGCCGCCGGCGCCTAAAACTGTTCGATCACTGCCGCCGCCGCCGGCTTCACCCAGACCGCCAATCTGTCCTAAAACATCATCTAAACCGCTGGAAGAACCGCTAAAATCAACTGAAGCATATTTTCCCGAAGAACCGGTTCCCGATGCTCCCGCAACGGCTAGAACGCCTTTGCCTGCCGCTTTCCCTGCCGCTTTCCCTGCGCGAGCCGCTGCAGCTGCCTTTGCCGCCGCCGCACGTCCTGCTTTACCAACGTTACCCGTCGGAGCTTTTATAGCTGTTGCCGGCCCTGTTGCGGTGCTTGTTTCTGTTTTTTCTTCTTCTTTGGGTTTATCAATTTCTTCGAGAAGTTTCGGATCAATCTTATTGATAACGCCGATTTTCTTTAAGAGCCTGTCCGAAATGACCGTGCTCACCGGAGGCTTGGGTTGCGCAGCCATGTAAAGCAGTGGCGTATACACAATCACCAAAGAAGCAAACCAGATCACTAGTATCTTCTTATCGAAAGACGCCCAATAATTCTTATGGAACTCTTTCGGGAAAGAAACAATCCTGATCTCCCGCGCGCCCGCAGAGGCTCTGCCTCCCGGAGGCGCAGCGCTGGCGTGTAAATTCTTATTGTTCTCTAACGGATTCATTGAAACCTCCTTAAAAGATCATACGTCCGTATAATCTGACACTATTTCATCTCTTCGTTTCGATATTAAAATCATCAAATCCCGAGCACATCCGCTTTATTGGACAAATTGCCCAAGAGCCGTAGATTAGCAAAACCGTTGCGTCCGCACGTGATGATCACTTTAAGTAAGACATTGAAAGGCAACCTTTCATCGCCAACGATAACTAACTCGCGCTTGAATTCGATGCCGAATTTAGACTCCAATTCAATGGCCCTAGACGCTTCTTCGTCCAATTTATCAGCCAATTCCTGTATAACGAAACTGTTTTTCTGTGCAATGATCTTATCCACATCTACGATAGCATCTTTCTTAAAAAAAAGATGCTGAGTTGAGACGTTGATCGCTAAGACTTTTTTCGGTTTCTGTTTTGTCAAAACCTTCGGAGGTTTTAGTCCGTCGGATTTGGTCGCCAGCGAACCTTCGGTACTGAAACTCATAAGCAAAAAGAGCAACATAATGGTAAGAATGTCCATCATGGAATTCATATTAAGAGTTCCTTCTGTACTTCCTCTGTTTTTCTTGGCCGCTGATGGTTTGAATGCCATTGTTTTTTTCCTTTTCTAAAAAATTATAACACGATCTTACCAACGCCGATATTGATAAACCACGGCTGTTTGACAATCTTTTTAGTATCCGGATCTTGCAGTTCTTTTACTGCCGAGGCGCCAATAATATCCATTGTGGTAACAATGGTTTGGTATTCAATAACGTCTTCGGCTGTAATAATGATCACGCGCTCGTCTTCAAAACCCTTGCCGCCGATCGCTTTTACTGCGTCTTTTAGTTTCTGATCCAGACCTTCAAAATCATAATTCCCGTCGGACAACTTCGGCAGCGTAGGCCCGCCGCCTGCTGCGCCGCTCAATACAACCGTGTTACCGGCTATCGTAAACCCCTTCTCCGTGATAACGAGTTTCAATCCTACTTTTCGGGGTTCTTCTTTGGGTTTATCTTGTTTATCTTCCGAGCTTGATGAAGATCCACCTCCAACGGGTGGCAGATTCAATTCAAGCCAACTGTTCTTTACAAATTGCGAACAACTGAGAAGCAAGGGAATCAAAATACACATCATGTTCATGATAGGGCGCAGATCAAGCTCCGTGCTTTCAACTTTTATACTTCTTCGCGCAGATGGTTTAAATGCCATATATTCACCTTTATCTTTTGATCAGCTTCTTTAATTCATACTTATGTGGAAATCAAAACAATAATCACTTACGAAAAACTATGAAAATTATCTGTTTCCGGTCATTAAGTTGATCAGTTTTACCATATGCTCATCCATCTCATCAATGATCTTGGTGGTCTTTGTAGTGATGATCGTATAGGCAATAATACAAGGAATAGCAACAGATAGACCCCAAATAGTGGTCTGCATAGCTGCCGAGATACCGCCTGCGAGTAACAATGCTTTTTGATCTTCAGGGAGTGAGGGATTAGCAACTGCGGCGAATGAAATAATAAGACCGTACACCGTACCCATCAGACCAAAGAGCGTCGAGACGTTACTAAGCATGGCAATATAACCGGAACGTTCAGTTAACTTGGGAATTATTTCCAGCGTACCTTCGTCAACGGCATTCTGAATGGCGCGGAAATCAAGAGGCCCGCCTTCTTTTTCAACTGCTCTCTTCAAACCGGCTAAAACAACCGATGGCAGCGCTTTATCTTTTGCTGTTTCACAAAGAGCAATGGCTTTTTTCAAATTACCGCCGGCAACCAGCTTGCGAATTTCTGCCATAAATTTGTTAGCATCTACATTGGAACGAACAAATATAAAATAAAGTCGTTCGGATATCATTGCAACAGCAAAAACGGCGCAAAAGGCAATAATCCACATATAGGAGCTTGCATCTTCAGACCATTTAAAACTCTGGAAAAATTTCTGAAAGAAAATTGCTGTTCCTGATGCTTGGGCCTCGCCCGCTGCCGGTTCCTGTGCAAACAGAGCGTTGGTCGAAAATAACATGGTTACATTCATCAGCACGACCAGTGCCAAACCCATAACTTTTTCAATACTCTTTTTCATGAAACAAACCTCCTGTTAAGTTCATTGAATGAATTTATTTGATATTATTCTAACTATAATAATCTTGCGAACTGTTTATGTCGGAATCTGTTACTTCCGATATGCAGGCTTGAATGAAGTGAAAATTAACGCAATTAATATACATACTATTTATTTAAATGCAAGTTTTTTTATTGGTTCAGATCAAGAGCCTATTCAAACTAACCGGAAAAGGCGACTTTAATTGCGCCGTTTTTTGATGAGCTTGTCGATCTCTTTCAAATCCACGTTATCTATGTTCAAAAACTCAGCTTTGTCAATGAATACCATGTCGAGGTACCGCCGTTTTATTTCCTTATCATACGATTTCTGGCCTACAACTTTTTCGATTTCCGGCCCGACGCGGCGGTTAAATAAGGAAACGCCGGGGCCTTCCACTTTACCTTTAACGGTGGACTTAGTAAAAAAGCTTATCTGTTCACCGGTAGGCTTATAATAAACCACGATGACGGTCTTGTCCCCAGCTTGTTCTTCTTTTACCGTATATAATTTCGGATCAGGAGGATTGCCTGTTGCAATGACGATCACCACTTGTTCACCAGTTTCGTCTTCCACGACATCCATGTCCGGATGTTTGACTTCCTGCGCAAAAGATTGCGCTGACATGGCCAATCCCGTCAGAAGCAATCCAATGAATCCGGCACATGTTAGTTTAAATATTTTCATACTATCACTCCTTTTATCTGCTTCGAACCACGCGTGAGCGGCGGATTAACAACTCTCTGAGTTGGTCGTTCGGCGGCAGCGGCGGATCGGCAAATTGCGCTGTAATATCTTCAACTTCGTTCACTTCCAAAAACAAACGTATACCGTAATGTTCTTTGGGAGTTTCTAAATCTTTTGATACAATAGCCAGAATATTAGTGCCCTGAACAAAGTTTTCCTGCAAGAGATAATGCAGATCAAGTGAATCGCCTTTCACATCCGGGTTTTCCTGTTGTTGCGATCCGATTAAGACGCCGTTGAGATAAAAGTCATATTCGCCGTCCGCTGCAATGTACATTTTTCCTTCTTGCGGGTTGCCTGCTATATTGAATGACTTACGGAAATAAACAATTTTTGCCGTATCAAGTTGCCGCTTAATCATGTCCTGTGTATATACCGGCTTGACAGACGTGTCCTGCAGAACCCATGTGTCTACGATTAAGCGTGTACCGCGGATGTACGATTGGGTTTCATTGGAATCGACAGCCGCCGCTGTGTCTGTGGTAACAGGCGCTATTCCGGCTGAATCTGCCAAGGTTTCGGTTATCATAGTGTCTTCCGGTACTATGATGCTCGGAGGTACGTATTTCGGCAATGGAGGCTTTACTACCGACTGGCCCAATCCTATCCACAGAGGATAAGCAAAATTGGTATCTAGAATTGCGTGCGCTGCAATTTCTGTATTGGGCGGCGGTGCGGCATTGTACCAGCCAAGATCGCTGTATGCCGGGGTCTGCCAGGATTCGAAAAATTTATTATTCGACAGCCAGTCATCATAATTAGAGGCATAAGTGCGGGTTAAAGATTTCAATTGCAATAATTTCGCATAATACTGATCGTATTTACCTAACAACGATAATATTCTCTTAGTGCCCTGATCATTGGTGACCGCAATATTATCGCCTTCAAGGCCGTTTGGATCTTGTTTCAGTTTAACCAGTTCCAGTGTCGTAGCTGAATTGAATGCCTCTTCTAAAAGGCTGCGCGCATTTTCCCTGGCGAAACTGAGAACCTGACTGTACGTTGCGCTGGCTTCACTGTAATACAAGAATGCTTCATCGGACTGATTTTTGAAATATTCCGCTTCATACCCTTTATAGTATTTATCCGCCGTATCCGCTTCCTGATAGTTGAGTCTGGCGAACTGATATGCAAATTCGAACATTTCTCTCTGAATCTGGCGAGCATCCTCGTCAAAAAGATTTTTTTCTTTCGCCTGTTTGACAGCTGAAGCGTAGGTCTTAATGGCTTGTTCGGCAATTGGTTTCGCAAACTGGGAAATGAACGTATTCATATCCAATGGAATTTCATAGAAAATCGTATAGAAATCTTTTCCAGTTTTCTTATCAATGTAGTTTTCCCCGCCGGCCACGACCTCGCGATAATGATCTGAGTTCTGCGTATAAAGCTGCATGGTGATAAACGAAAGTTTAGCCAATTCACCAGGTACGATGCCGGTAAAACGCACGATATTTCGACGGCATTCGCTGGTGTACTTGTCGCTGATTCCCAGCGAGTCCATTTCTCTGACAGCGGTTTCAAATGCAAGGATCGCATCGTTGACCGCCGGGAAAACCGCTTTAACCAGAATCTGCTGCTGATAACTTATGTAATCCAGCGTGCCGGGCAGAATTTCTTTCGGCAGAGGCGCGCTCAAATAGGTATCTAAAATTAATTTCTTCGAGTTAGCTACCGCATACAGAATTCTTGATATTTTGGATCGCGCCAGATCGCGGTATTGCACAGCTAACTGCTGTTGGCGGTACAGAGAAAATTCCTTTTCTTTAGCCGTTTTTCCTTCCCACGTCCATTTGAAAACCATCTGTGCAGAATCGGCGCTGTTTGGATACAATGCGTTAATTGAGTCACGAAGTTCTTTTTCGTCTGCGGCAAATTTTTCATACGCTTTATCTAAGAAAGCATACGCGTTCTTATATTCTTCAACCGCGCCGCGATAAGCGCCGGATGCCACGGAATACGCATCTTTCTGAGCCTGGATATACTTGACCAGATCTTTTTCCTGCTGAAATTGTTTGGTGGCCAAAGCGTCGCCGACTTCTTCGCGGACTAAACCGCGATAGTAGGTGGCCTCATAAGTACGAATCTGCGCATAACTCGTCACCGCCTCATATAACGTCATGAGTTCTTTGACAATCGAGATTTTCATTTCTTCTTTGTGTTCTACGCCGGGTTCCTTCAAGTGAATTTTTGCAAAGTCCTCATAACGCATCCGGGCCAATTCATACGCAGCTTCCGAAGAGAAATATTTATTAAAATCCAGATTGATCTTTTTCAGATCGTCACTTTTCTTTAGGGCGTCTCTGAATGCTGAGGTGGCTTCCGTACGACGATTTTTACGGAGATGGTTCATACCCACGTCGTAAAGCGATTGGACATTTCGTTTGTCATTGGGAAAAGTGGCGGCAAACTGACGGTATTTTTGGTAGGCTCGTTCTTCATCGCCAATCAAAAAGTATAGGTTCGCAACGCCAAAATCCATGGTGGAAGCATATTCTGATTTTGGATACCGTTTGACAAATTTTTCGCTGATACGGATTGCCTCGGTATTCATGGCTTTTCCTTCTGTCGAATCCCCTTGCGCGTTCGCACGTTTGGCAGCCTGTTCCACATAATATTCCGCATTATATAAGGCAATCTCAGCCGTCACGGCGCCTTTATTTACGGAGTAATTCGGATAGGTGTCCGCCAACCGTTCCGCTGTCTTTGCAGCAGACTTCATCTCTTTTAAATCGGCGTAGGTTGCCTGTACGTTCCATAACGCGTTCGGCGCATCCTTCAGGTCAGGAAATGAATCGGCATACATTTCATAGGCGCTAATTGAGCGTTTTAGTTCCTTTGAATTATTATATTCAATACCCGATTTAAAAAGGGATAAAGCCCGGTCGTCTCGTTTTGAATAACCGATGCGAGTACCTTCCTCATAAGCACGCTGGAATTCCCGCGCAGCTTTGGCGGGCTCTTTGTTGGTTTGGAAATCTTCGCCGCGTTTATAGATCGAATAGAAAATAACGTTTGTTGCTTGTTCCTTTTGCTCCTTACTCGAAACCGTGCTTTCCAGCAGCCGCTTTGCAACAATTTCCGAACTGCGGTAATCCTTACGGTCATAATACGTCTGCATCAGGTACTGCTGCGAGATCTGCGCCTTATCGCTGTTCGGATACCGTGTAACAATCGTATTAAAATATTGTCCTGATCTGCCGAAATTATTGTGATTATAATAGATCTGCCCGGCATAGGCCAGAAAATCCGGCGTCTTCTTCCCGGGAACACCCATAACGGGTTTTAGATTTTGAAGTGAGTCAACCGGATATTGAGTAACGGTATCGGAAAAAATACGGGCATAGCTGTTGATGGCATCGATCAGATTCTCCTCCCCGGATGACAGAGGAATGATGCTGTCGGCCGGCGCATTCACCGGCTTTTTGTATGGCGCCTTGCGGTACAATGAATCTGCAATAGTATAGGCCGTCATCGCCGCGTTATACCGATATAAATCCTGCGGATATAGCGTGGCAACTTTGACGTAATCTTCATAAGCGGAATCCAACAGACCAAAAAACCGGTACTGAATGAAGGCAAGATTATAATGGAAAAAATATGCATTGGTATCCACAGGAAAATATTTGATGAATTCGCGGCTGAAATCCATCGCAATTTTCCAGTCACCGAGATCATTCGACGCTTGAGCCTCGCCATAAAAATAGTAGATATTTTCGACCAAGACGTCGCGCGCCATTCGATTACCTTTTGCGACAATCTCTTTGTCCTCTTGAGCTTTCGACCAATCGGAATTGGGCTTATACGCGTTATATAATTTGTATCGATTCTCCAATACGCTGTCTAACAGTGTTTTAGCGATGGCCTTGTCGGTAACCGCGCGGGACAACCGGTCATACGTGGAAACAATTTTGTATTGGGCATCCGGCGCTCTCCAAAACTGCGGGTAATTCTGGACCAGGCTCTTATAGGCATATAAAGCCAAAGTATCCTTCTGTTCCAGATTATAAGACTCGCCTAATTGCCACATAATTTCAGGCGCATACCGTTTTTCATTTAATTTAGCTTCGTCGATGTACGACTTGATCAACCTGTAGCCGCCTTCATTGGTTCCTTGCGCCAAATCGATTTGTTCCGCCCAACGGTTAAAACTAATCCCGATATATACCAAAGCTTCGACATCCAATTCTTGTGTCTCATTATTATAATACTTGGCCGAATCAACATCGTCTATCAAATAGGTAAAATAGCTGATGGCCTGAGGATAGTTTCCCAGGCGATAGTGCGTCCATGCCAATTTATATACCGCTTCCGGAAATCGTTCTGCCGTCGGATAGTCCATAACTTTACTGTAATTCTTGATCGCTCTCTCAAGATCGGCGTCGCCGCCTCTGAGGAAATAGAATTCAGCAATACGATTATACGCTTCCGGCGCATATTTGCTATCCGGAAAACGAATGGCTAAATCCTGATAAATTTTTAAAGCTTCTCGCAGTTTCTTCTCTGACTCTTGTTTCCACCGTGTTTCCTGTTCAGGAAATGTCAAAGCGCGGCTTCGTAACTGATTGCCTTCCTGTTCGCGAATATACGCTATATTATACATGGCATCGACAACATACTGGCTCTCGGGATAACTTTCTATCAGCTTCTGATACGTTTTTGAAACGTCGGAGTAATCCATTTCCGGTTCAGGAAACTGGTTGGGCGGTTCAATACCGTCAAGCAACTCTTCAAGTTCCTTATCTTTCTTGCCTTGCGCAATCCATTGCTGACGTTTTTCTTCCCTCATGCGATCCCATTCACCAAGCCGCTTGGCATTCTCAGTGGAAATAGAATCGACTATGGTTTGGAAATTGTCGTTCAATGAATATAATAAATACTCGGCGCGCTGTAAAAGAACCAATGCGGTTGACGTAGAACTTACACTAACTTTTTCAAGATATTCTTTACTTTGTTTGAGGCCTTTATCCAATAACTGCAGTCTCTCCGTTTCCAGTTTTGATTTTTGTCCTTCGATATCTTCCTTCAGTTTCAATAAATCTTCACTGGAAACATTTTCCAGGGCTAAAGAATCATAATGCTTTGTCACATGGTCCTGAGCCAAGAGAAAACCTCCGGACACAACGCCCATCGTGAATACGCTCAGAAAAAGAACGGTAGTATGTAACACTTTTTTCATAAAATATCCCATTATGATTCTATTAAGCTGCTCTGATTGCGTGTTAGATAAGAAGAGTTAAAGTCTGTCATACCGTTTATCCAATATACTACGGCATACAAATTTTCAAACGTGGACTGAACCCGGAATTGCGAAAATTCTCCTTCGTCGTTCTGTCCACCCCCGCCGTTATTTGACGTGCTGTCCGCCTCTATTTTTTCACTCGGCATTTCATTATTCATTTCATCTGTACCGCTCTTAACGGCCGTGTCGATTGCTGCCGGCTCTTCCGTCGATTCTTCCTCCTCTTGAGGAATATTGACCGGCTCCGCAGGTAAAGTGTCCTGAGGAATTACGACCACTTCAGGAACAAGGTCATTATAATCAAACGGATCAATTTCCGGTTTTTCTGAAGCTTTAGCCTGGAAATATTCTTTCTCAAAGAATTGTTTTTGAGAAACCCGCATTTCCTGCATTTCTTTATCCCTGATTTCCTGTTCCTTCAGCTTAATTTCTTCTTCGATTGCCGCAATACGGCTCTCGTAATTCTTTTTTCGTGTTAACAGAATCTTGTCGATCTGAGACGCGGCGCGGGCCAGATCTTTAATCGTTTCATTCTTAGTTGTATTGATTACGTATGTTATGTTGTTACGCCCGTAACTGGCAAAATCACCCCATACGTCCAGATCGACGTAATTTTCAATCGGATCTTCCGTATAGAGCAACACTTCATAATCACTTAACCGGTAATAGAGATCGGCTAATTTTTTTCTTTCATATTGCAGCTTGATCAGCGAAGATTCTTTATTCTTTTCTTTGGCGGTCACCATCATATTATCTACCGTGATCAATTGATTTTGAATGAGTTCTTTTTCACGGGAAATTTTATCTTTCAGCGCGTTCAGCGACTTGTTTCTTGCGTCAATCTCACTGAGGGAGCGCGGGACTTTGTGTAATGAGAAATAACTTTGCGTTTCCACATCGGCATACGTGTCGGTAGTAGCGCCGCTAACGGAGTCCTTGCTTGATACGTACACCTGATCCAAAAACTTTTCGCCGCCGATCGCTTGGAATTCATTCAAATAGCCTGATAATTCTTTGTTCAGTTTATTAATTTCTTTTTGGTCTTTTGTTTCTTCGGCGTTCTTCAGTTGCCCTTCGGCAACTCTGATCTTACTGATTAGATTTGACATGGTTTGATAATAGCCCGCGGAACGCGTATCAGTGGTAATGGCTTTCATAAAGCCGTTATTCGTTGTCGCCTTCGCCAGTTTATCATATAGGCGGTCGTAATTCACAAAAGCCAGACTGTCATTTCGAAGACGGGCAATCGTTCGCGCTTCGCCCAACTGGCCCAGAACTTTAAACGACGAATCACGTTCCGAAACAAACTGATCCGCTAGATATTTAGCTTCCGTTGCTCCGGCAACATAATTAAAAGCGTCCACGGCCAATAACTCGCGATCTTTATCCGACAAGGTGGGGTCCAAAACCTGAATATTGCCAAGCAATGTTTTTGCTTCGTAATAATAATCCGATGCCGGATAGGTGCGTAATAATGAGTCCACAAAAACACGCGCGGTATCGATATCGTTATCTTTTAAGGCTGACCAGGATAAAACAAGCAAAGCGGCATCGTGGACATTCGACGCAGCAGGAATATTTTTCACATACGGATAGACTGCCTTGAGTTTTTGTCCGTTCGTAGTTAATTCAAATTTGATAAATGCAATTTTCAGCTTCGCAATGTCCTTCAGTTGTTTCTGCAGTTCAACACTGAAACCCCGGTTATTCGCCTCCAGCTTGACGACCGCTTCAAATTGTTCCAGCGCCTCAGGATACGTTTCCAAATTGGCATAGGCATGACCCATAACATACTTAGCCGGATAATAATACCGGGACGTATTCGGGATTTTTTTCAGAATGGCAATAGACGCCGAATAATCGGATGTTTTGAAGAGCGTGAGACCGGCCAGATAAAAGGGCTGATTATAACGCAGATCATTCTTATTGTTGGGCGTAACTTTTGACTCAAATTCTGCAAAATATTTTTGCATCCGGTTCCGGTCTGTCTGGATATAATTCATCACAACAAGATTAAAAAGGCATCTTTCGACAAACGGTGAAGACGGATAATCAGTCACGACTTTATAATAATTTTCCTCCGCATTGCCGAAATCTTTCATGCGGAAATAACTCTCGGCCAGATAAAATGTAATATCATCCAGTTCCGTAAAATAAGTCTTATAGGTAGTGAGGATGTCCTGAAATTCTATAGCGGCAACCGTATAACTGGCTTCTTTAAATCGTTTAAACGCTTGTTGTAATTGCCTCTCAAACAATGTTCTGACCTGGTCGTTTTCGCCGGATTTTAGAAGATGGTTACGAACCCCCAAAGCTTCGGCACGGGTAAGTTCATAGTCCATTCCGTACAATCTTTGGTACTCCATATGGAGTTCGTTAAGCCCCGACTGATTGGTATAACCCGGCATGAGATAGTTCTTTTTCTTCATCAGATCTAAATTATCCCGTATCGTTTTCAATCTCACACGTATGGAATCCTTCGACATGGGGAGTATAATTTTGGACTCGGATGAAGCCCTCAGTGCTTTTTTATCTTTACGGAATTTGAATTCACCGCGAATACTTGATATCAGGTCGAGCAAAATAACTTCATTATCGAGATAACGGTATGCAAAACTCTCATCAAGACTTTGAATGTACTGACTGACGCTTGTACGGTATTCTTTGCGAATTTCTTTATCCGATTTCTGCGCGAACGTATTAGCTGTGAAAATATGTCCCAACCCGATCAACATCGACATTGCGAAGATCCAATGGACGGGGTTTTTCGTTTTTTGCATAGATAGCCTCAAAGATTCGTTTTGTGTTGAAAACACAGACACTTCATGGAGTCTGACAGCAGCCCACCGAGCATGAAAAAGACAGATATGATAAGTCGTTTATTTAATCAAAACGAATTTAGTTTTTTTTAAATATGAAGTCAAGTTAAATTTAGGTTTAGTATAAAATTAACTATCGGAGGAAATAGCCAAACCAAGCTTAATTTATCTCTGTCCATTTGCTCGTTGCCAAAGCAGGGGTGTAAGAACCCAGAAATTCAAATACCGATTCACATGATTCCGCAACAAAATACATATTGCGGTGGTCTTCCTTTGCAAAGCGCCCGTCATACAGTAATTCAAAAAAAGCGGCGAGCGGATCAAAAAAGCCGTTTATATTCAGCAAAATGACCGGTTTGGTATGCGACCGCAGTTGCTTCAGGGTTAGCACTTCCAATATTTCTTCTAAAGTTCCAAACCCGCCCGGCATTGCAATAAAGGCATCCGCGCGATTTTCCATGATCTTCTTGCGCTCCCGCAGGTCCGTGGTCACGATCAGTTCATTCGACGCCTCATAGGCAATGCCTCTATTGTGCATGAATTCCGGTATGACCCCTGTGACTTTACCTCCATGGGAATGAACGGCGCGCGCGATGGCTCCCATCATACCGACATTACTTCCGCCGAATACAAGATCGTAACCGTTCTTTACCATCAACGCCCCCATGTCATGGGCGGCCTTGTAGTAAGAGTCTTCAAGCGCATCGCTGGACGAACAATACACCGTTATCTTTTTATTCACTTTGTTTTTTCTTAATTATATAACCCATAAGGCGGTAAGCCAACTTTGCCATATTGTAATCGGATATCGGGGACGTTTTCGTAGGAGCAAGTTCAACTATGTCAAAACCGATCACCGTTTTTTGTTCGCTGACCTTTCGAAGAAATTCCAGCGTATCAAACCATCCCAAACCGCCCGGCTCAGGGGTTCCCGTCGCCGGGATTATGCTCGGATCAAATCCGTCGCAGTCGATCGTGATATATACTTTGTCTTTCAGTTTGCCGATTGCTTTTTCCATCCAATGGGTTTGATTATAAATATCTTTTGCATAAAACGTATCAATATTATGTTTCAAGATCAGTTGCCGCTCTTCCATGCACTGCGCACGAATGCCAATTTGCACGATGTTTCTATTAAAATCCCAGATGCGTTTCATAACGCAAGCGTGGCTGAACGGCGTTCCGCTATAGGTTTCCCGCAGATCCGAATGGGCATCCAGTTGCAGCACTGAAAAGCCGTCCCCCAACCGAGCATGAAACGCCCTCGTTATCGGCCCGGTCACGGTATGCTCGCCGCCAAAACAAACCGGAATCTTTTTATCATCGAGAATTTTGCCGACCGATTTTTCGATCAAATGCAACGCTTTGGACCCCTTGAGAGATTTAAACGAAATCGGTTTCAATGTAGCCACACCAAAATTATAAATCGAATCCTGATCCAATTCCTCGTCATAAAACTCCACCAGTTGTGATGCCGCAATGATCGCGGAAGGCCCCTTACGCGTACCTTTGCCGTAGCTGGTCGTAGCCTCGTACGGCACGGGAAGCACCGCAAAATTAGAGGTTGCATAATCGCAATATTTTTTTTCGATACCCAAAAAATTGTTCGGAACTTTCTCCACGTTCGATTCTCCTTTTTTGTATTACACAGACCATAAATATTTATCCGAAGACTCATCCGGAATGGGTATGACCAAAGGCTTACGCGACGGACGCCGCACGATCTCGCGGTCGTTTTCATACACTGAGACGGATAACTGAAAAGAGTCGCCGGGCTTCAGGCCAAGACTCTCCATGGAAATCTCCGATTCAAATATCCGGCCAAATTTGTGCCGGCATTCGATCCGGCGATGATCTGCCGCCTCAAAAGATGCGGCTGAAAAAATCAATGTCGTAATGGATACAAATTCAAATTGCAAAGAATACCTGCCATCACGTTTGAATTTTTCAGTTACCTCGTCAAAAAAATCGACGCGTAAATAAACCGACTTTTCATCAAATCCGTAGTACACTTTTTTGAACCAGGGGTCGGAAACATGCATAGTGTCGCCGTCCAAATGCGCCTCATAAAACCCCGCATCAATCCATTCGTAAAAGTGGCTGACACGTCCGTCAATTTTCGGTTTGATATAGGAAGTAGGCAGTGTCATCACGGCTCCAGCCGACTGCAGCGCCATAATAGGCATGGCCAGGTACGACGGCGGAGAAACATGCAGGAGGTCATATACGCGCATCAAATGATATCGAAACAACGCGTCAAATTCAAACTTATTATCTGCCTGATGATCGTCCCCGAACCACCAAAACCAGTCGCTTCCCTCCGCGAGATATATTTCTTCCCATGCCGCCTCGATCGTTTCTTTTGAAAAATTTGCTTTGGATTTTTCAACTAAAAAATCACGCGTTGCTTTAACATATTTCCATGCCGTATTTTTTTCTTTATGGCTTCCGATCCAGATGTCGAAATTGTGGCTGATCCAGGAGCCCGGGTGTAAACGTGTAACAAGCGGGAAATGAATATTCTCCGTATCCGCCCGTTTTAAAAAATCGCCGATTGCCACAGACCGAATGGTACGGCTTTCGGATAATTTACTATACAAGTGCTTGAGAAAGTCGGCTCCGTTATCCCGGTAGAACTCCCAGCAATTTTCTCCGTCTAAAATAACATTTAATAAACAACCGCCGGGGTTTATATTTTTTTCCAGGAGTTTTTTGCGGACTTTATCAACGCGTGAAATAAAATCATTAGCCGCATCTTCGGATTTCATTTCCGAATATGCAAACCCGATCGCGTCGGATAACCCGTGATCACGAAAAACTAAAAACAGTTTCTTTCCATCCCGTTCCCACACGTGGGGCAAACAAATATTTTTTTCGGGATCGTCCACATCGGAATTTTCTAGTATCTCCTGATCGGTAGCTAACCATTCAAAATCTGATGCGGCGACCCTTTGCAATGCCTCGTCGCTCACGCCGCCTTCGGAAGGCCACATGCCGGTTGGCTTAAATCCGAATAGTTTATCAAAATAAGACACCGATTTCTGTATTTGTTTTTCAGCGTCTTCCGGGTGTTTGAAGAGAAAAGAGGAATCCGGGCTCTCTTTCACAGAATGGTTTGCAACGTCCGAATTACATAATAGAGGAAGAATGGGATGATAAAACGGCGTAACCGATAACTCGATCTTGTTTTCCTTTACCAATCTTTGATACAGGGGTATGACCTCTCCCATAATACGGTAATGCCCGTCTATGACGTCCTTTTTATCCTTATCGGAAAAATGACTCCCTTTTTTTAAAAGAGACTTAAAAGGATCCTGCTTTTTCCAGTATTCACCGACCCAACACAAATTGTACCAAACCTGCAGGTCGGTAAAATCCTGTAAAGAAAGTATTTCTTTTTTTTCTTTTTTGGTTAAAAGTTCGTGGTATCGCTTGTGCGGAAAAATCAGTCGTTTATGATTGGCAAGAAAAAAAGTCTTAAGTATACTCTCTTTATCCGTTTCCGTAAGTTCTGACGATTTAATCCGCGTTAACTGAATTACGCGATCCTCAGCCTTTTGGTGTACGTAATCCTCCAGTTGCACGAGTAAGGAAGGAACGAGATTAAAGTTTTGTTTTAGATTGGGGAAGTCATCCATCCATCGCGGCAGATCAAAATAATCTTTTACGGCATGCAATCGAACCCACGGCATCTGGTAGATACTTTTCCCGTTCGCCTGAATGATCTTGTAATACGGCTGATGTTGATGCCAGAGGAAAGAGATATTGAGTTTGGAGTCCATCGGTAAAAAATTACAAATAAAAAATGGATTATCAAATACAAAGTATTCAATAATCCATATTTGTGAAAATAATTGTTTCTGTTTATGAGCCTAACTCTTCCAATGCAGATTTGGCTTCACGAGACAGGCTGGTCTCCGGAAACTCTTTCACAATGCGTCCATACCACGTTTTTGCATTATCCGACTGATTCATCACGCGATAGGCTCTCGCGAGGCTCATCATGATCTCGGCTTTATTATAATTTTCCGAATATTTTTTTAATGTTTTTTCGTACTGATCAACGGCTTCCTGATATTTATTTAATCCTTCGTAGCAGGCCGCTATGCCAAGCATCGAAGAAACGGTGAATACCTCGTTATCGCTGTAATCATCTATGTATTTCTCATAATTCGTCAAGGCAAAATCGTACTGATCGGTATTAAAATAAGAATTGGCCAGGTAATACGTTCCGGCACTGCCTCCTGTAGTTCCCTCATATTCCGTACAAAATTTTTCAAGCCGGCGAATGGCTTCGCGATAATCTCCGGAGAAATAGATCTGCTCTGCGGATACCAGTTTATTAATGGATTCTTCATTTTGGGACTTGTGGTAGGTCACATACGCGTAAATAATCACGGCAACAGCCACAACGGCCATAGCAATCCGCGTAATGGTTTGACGGTTAGCCTGTGTAAAGTCCGACACCGTTGCAATTTTGTTCAATAGCGGATCCTGATGAAGTTCTTTACGCGAAATTTTTTTTCTGGGCGTTAACATTCCTCTTCATGCTCCTTCAATAAAAAATGGTCGACGATAACCTTGTGCCCTTGGCGCGACTTGAACGCACGACCAACAGTTTAGGAAACTGCTGCTCTATCCAACTGAGCTACAAGGGCGTTCATAAAAAATGCTGGCAAATGTAGGCCTTCGAGTAAGAAAATGCAAGTAGAAATAAAAAATTATTTGCTCACAATCACTTTGGCGTGGCGTATGACTTTATCGTATAAATAATAGCCTTTTTCGTGCTCGTCTACGACCGTATTGGGCTCCGTGTCCGGGGCATCTATCTGTATCAGGGCATCGTGAAGATTCACATCCAACGGCATACCGATCGACTCTATGGCTTTTAGTCCTTTTGCCTCCAGCGTTTTTACGATTTTTTTATAGATAAACTCAACGCCCTGCACAAATTGCTGCACCTTCGCGTCGTCTGATGTAATTTCTTTTGATACTTTGATCGCGCGTTCCATGTCGTCGATCACCGGCAATAGTTCCAATATTAATTTTTCATTGGCTGCTTGCATAAACTGGCTCATGTCGCGCTGCGATCGTTTTTTATAATTGTCAAATTCAGCCAACGTGCGCAGCAGCTGGTCTTTAAGCGCATCCGCTTCCGATGGCGTTTCCGATTTTTGGCCAATGGAAATTGAATTTTCTTCGCCTTCCAACTTCTCTTCCGTCAGAGCTAATTCCTCGGTAGTAATTTCTTTCTCCTTCTCATTGATGTTCATTTCATCTGTCATGATACAATATCCTCATCTATTCTAATCGTTATTTAACGCTTCATCCAGCAAGTTCGCCGTGTGCCGCACCAGCGGAATAATTTTTCCATAGGGCATACGTTTAGGGCCGATCACGCCTACCGTACCCGTCACGTCTCCAAGCCGGTAATTGGCTTTGACAATGCTGCACCCGTTCATATCCTTAATGTCGTTTTCACCACCGATCGTTACAGCCACGCCGCCGCCTTCGATTTGTTCGCTTAACAGGTCAACAAATCTGCTCTTTTCTTCAAGCATCCGTATAATCGCAAACGGATCATTGCTCTCGGAAAAATCAGGTTTCGACAAAATATTATTTGCTCCGGCAAACGTCAGCAGGTTCTTATCGTCAAAATTGAACAGTTGATCCGATGAACTTAAAAAAACGCGATAAAAATGACGCCGCTGCGTATCGGTAAATGACAAATCCTTCAAGCGATCAGCGATGGTCTTACGAATTTCCGCGACGGTCAATCCGCTCAGGCGCTCATTCAGTACCTGTTCGATCTTGGGCAATTCTCCGTGCTCGAGATTCGATTCTACTTCCAGAATCACGTTTTTTACGAAGCCGGACCTTAAACTGAGTTCGATCAATATCCGGCCAACTGCGATCGGAATCAGATTCAATTTTTCAAAAATACAAAGATTAAAACGCGGCGAAAGAATGATTCCTAATTCATTAGAAATATCTGCGAGCGCTTTGGATGAAAAAAATAAAACATCGTCAACGCCTTTGGCTATCTGTGATATTTTGTGCGTGATCTCGCGAATAGCGGATGACAGAATTGTTTTTTCCTGAACCGATAACTCCTCCAGATCAACCATGTCGTTGACATAGGCACGATAACCCTTATCCGTCGGAACGCGGCCGGCGGACGTGTGCGGATGCCGGAGATACCCTTGTTCTTCCAACTCACTCATAATATTCCGAATGGTCGCAGCGCTAATATCCATAGGCAATTGTTTGGAAATAAATCCGGAACCAATGGGGTTGCCCGTGTCAATAAATAACCGCACCACATATTTCAGAATAAGTTTTTCTCTGTCTTTTTTGTTCTGGCTCATGAAATTTTTTCAAAAAATAACAAAATACTGCCGCCAAAATTCGATAGGTTTTATGGATTCCGGTTTATTCCTCCAGGATAACTCCGCCTTCTTTAAACACGCACAAACCGTCTCCCTCAGTTCCGATCCAAATATTGCCGTTTTCATCGACGGCAACAGCATTAATGCGATCGGATGGAATCTTGGAATTATTGGTATTATAAATCGTCCAATTCGTTCCGTCAAACTTTGCAAGACCTTTAGTAGTGCCAATCCATTTATTGTCATCGGCATCGATCGTAAATCCCTTAACGATATTATCCGGTAGTCCGGAATTGGACGTAGTATAGTTGGTCCAATTCTTACCGTCAAATTTAAGCAAGCCCCGTGAAGATCCGATCCAAACATTACCTTTTTTCGAAACATGTATGTTGCGAACATTCATCGATGCGGTTTTGGAATTTGAAGTATCGTATGCCGTCCACTTTTGTCCATCATAGCATTCCACGGTAGACGCCGTTCCTATCCAAATCTTTCCTTTGCCGTCATGTGTGACGGCATTTACTATTGCATCCATAATGCCATTGGTGGAATTGAACGTTTTCCAGTTTGTTCCGTCATATTGACCTACGCCGGCTCCGGATGCAATCCAGACAATACCTTTCTCATCAATTGTCACCTCGTTGATTAAGTTGGATGGGAAACCTGGATTGGAAATATCGTAGGAATTCCAGATGTCTGCACCATCAAATGTGCTCAATCCGATCGCCGTACCGATCCATTTTATTCCATTATTGTCAGTCACAATCGATTTTACGTCGCCGTCTGACAGACCGGAAGCTTCATTATACATGAGACGTTTCTCATTTTTATAATCAAATTTGATCAAGCCTTTTTTCGTACCATACCAAACAAAGTCTTTCTCATTCAAAATGGCGGAAATATTATCTCCTTTAGTATTGCTGTAATAAATCCATTCCGGTTTACCGGAACAACTTGTCAACAGCATTACGCTTGCAACTATCACAAGCGCAAAAGTGAGTGATTTTTTCATAAGTCCTCCTGTGGGTTTGGGTTCATGGTTAGGTGCATTAACCCCATTTCTGTGACAATCTTAAGAAACCGTGAATAATTCAAGGGCCCAGAGTTTATCTATTCTACAACCCATGTGTCGCCCTTGTTGAGAAGAGATGCTATATTTCCAGCACCTAATCTGTCTTTTGCAAAAGCAATCTGCGTTTTCATATCCTGATCGTAACATCCCTTTGTTATTGCACGAAACACGCCGGTCGGCGTGGGCAGTCCGGGATCTTCCGTCATCTGGCTGTATATGAATGCCAGCGTCGGGTCGTTGACCGACACGTCGTGCACTAAAAGATCGCTGACGGAATATTTACCTTCATCCAGATTCACAGCTTCAGGTTTAAAACCTTTCAAATGTATGCCTTTGTTGCGTGCTTTGCCAAACACGAGCGGCTTACCATGTTCCAGCAAAAGCGTATTATCGAGTTTTGTTTCTTTATTAGTTAACGATTCAAACGCACCGTCATTGAAGATATTACAGTTCTGATAGATCTCCACAAAGGCCGTCCCACGATGATTATGCGCCGCGCGAATGACTTCCTGCATGTTTTTTGGATCGCGATCCATCGCCCGTGCAACAAAAGTAGCGCCGGTTCCCAATGCAACAGCAATCGGATTGAACGAATGTTCCAGCGAACCCATCGGAGAGGATTTGGTCACTTTACCGTGTTCCGACGTCGGTGAATACTGTCCTTTCGTTAATCCGTAAATACGGTTATTGAACAAAAGATATTTCAGATCCAAATTGCGGCGCAAAACATGAATAAAATGATTACCGCCAATGCTGAGCGAGTCGCCGTCGCCGCTCACAACCCATACGTTGAGGTCGGGATTGGCAATTTTTATTCCGGTAGCGATCGCCGGAGCCCGCCCGTGAATCGTATGAAAACCATAGGTATTCATATAATATGGGAACCGGCTGGAACAGCCGATCCCGGAAACAAAGACATATTTTTCCTTATTTAAAGAAAACTCCGGCAGCGTGCGCTGAACCGTCGCTAATATCGAATAGTCGCCGCATCCCGGACACCATCGTATATCCTGGTCGGATTCGAAATCTTTTTTTGCAAGTTTGATTACCGGCGTCTCAGTTACGGTACTCATGCATACTCCTATCTATAATAATTCTTCAAACGTTCTCAGTTTATTTTTTCGAAGTCAATATTTCCGCGATCTTTCTTTCGATTTCTCCTGCGGTAAACGGCTGCCCTGTTATTTTACTTAAACCGTGCGCATCGACCAAATATTCCGCTCGAATGAGTTTAACTAGCTGCCCCAGATTTACTTCCGGGACCAATACATATTTAAATCGTTTCAGAATATCGCCTAAATCTTTTGGAAATGGATTGATCCAGTGCAAATGTAATCTGGATACTTTCATATTTTTTTTCTGACATCTTTCCACCGCTGTGCGAATCGCGCCGTACGTTCCGCCCCAACCGACAATAAGCAATTCGCCTGATTTTGGCCCGAAGATCTCGGTTGGCTTGATATCGTTAACTATGCTTTCAATTTTCGCCGCTCTAATGCGGCACATGTAATCGTGATTGTCAGGTTCATAATTAACGGTACCTTCTATATTTTTTTTCTCAAGTCCGCCGATTCGATGTTCCATTCCCGGTGTACCCGGAATAACCCACGGCCTTGCCAGGGTCTTTTGATCGCGCGCATAGGGAGCAAACCCTTCTTTATTCGTCGCATACTTTACATTAAATTCCGGCAGACTATCAGGATCGGGAATACGCCACGGTTCGGCCCCATTACCTATATACCCATCTGTCAGCAGTAAGACCGGCGTCATATATTTAACGGCGATGCGGGAAGCTTCGTACGCCGTTTCGAAACAATCTCCGGGCCTCGATGCGGCAATGATCGGCACCGGCGATTCGCCGTTTCTTCCGTACATCGCCTGAAGCAAATCGGCTTGTTCCGTTTTCGTTGGCAATCCCGTACTGGGGCCCGCACGTTGCACATCAATGATGATAAGAGGTAATTCCGCCATCACGGCGAGATTGATCGCTTCGCTTTTTAGACACAACCCGGGACCGGACGTGCTGGTAATCGCAAGATCGCCGGCAAACGACGCCCCGATGGCGGATGCAACTGCTGCGATTTCGTCCTCAGCCTGAAAGGTCTTGACTCCGAAATTCTTGTATTTAGCCAATGTATGTAAAATATCGCTGGCGGGAGTAATCGGGTACGAGCCTAAAAATAATTCCAACCCTGATTTTTGAGAAGCTGCAATAAGCCCTAAAGCCGTCGCTTCGTTACCGCCGAGATTACGATATTTTCCTGGAGGCAGTTTTGCAGGATTAACTTCATAAGAATTCACAAATGCTTCGGTGGCATCGCAATAAGAATGTCCCGCGCGCAATGCGAGAATATTAGCTTCGGCTAATTTTGGCTTTTTAGCAAACTTGTCCTGCAGGAATTTGATAGTGGTCTCCATCGGACGGTTGAACAACCAATAGATCATGCCGAGCGCAAAAAAGTTTTTACTTCGCTCCATTTCACGAAAGTCAAGCCCTGTCTCTTTAAGCGCCGCTTTGGTGTGCGACGACATTTGGACTTTGAAAGTTTGATATCCATCCACCGACCCGTCTTCCAACGGATTGCTTGTTAAGGCGGCAAGTTTTAATCCTTTTTCATCGAAACTTTCCGCATTGACTATTAAGACACCATTGGGTTTGAGGGCTTTGATATTGGCCTTCAATGCCGCGGGATTCATCGCAACCAAAACGTCAACTTCATCGCCAGGCGTATGGATATCAAAACTGCCGATGTGCAATTGAAAACCGCTAACACCGGCCAGCGTACCGATCGGGGCGCGTATTTCCGCCGGATAGTCCGGTAACGTGCCGACATCATTACCAAACAACGCAGAGGTGTTGGTTAACTCCGTTCCGACTAGCTGCATACCGTCTCCGGAATCACCGGCAAAACGAATCGTGACCTCCTCTAAACTCTTTACAGCATCCGAAGCCATTTAAAATTCTTCCTTTCCCATGATCGTATATAAAACAAAAAAATAATCACAGCGTTATGGATATGTCCGGAACAACACAACTATACCGACACTGATATCACTCGAAATAAATCGAGTAAATATATGGACATCTGATGTAAGTATCAAGCGGGTATGCAGATTTTTGAAATAAAAAAGAATGTGCCTTACGCCTTCATTGAAAACGGTCACTCTTCGGTGAGTTTCAGAAGATTCATCAAAACCTCATTCGTTATAGTTACAGGCCGGTCGGAATCGGTACCGGATGCCGAAGATTTTTCTGCAGCATGGGTTGCCGAGGGTTCTGCGGGTTCGATCGATCCCAGAGCTAATTTTATCACGGCCATTCCGACACCCGTCTCTGCATGTAATCCTTCAGTGATCGTGGACATACCCGTGATCTTGACTACATAGATTCCATCTTCTATTTTCTTAGCAGGAGTGGATGTTGATTCCGAAGCATTAAATCCATAGCGTATTTTTCGCGCGTGTCCCGGAATACCGGTAATACGCCAATATTCCTCGATTTTCTTAACCTGCTCTTGCCGGTCATTTGTCGTTCGTGAATATTTTCCGACAGTTAAATTAAAAAAGTCAATGCTCATCGGGACGTCCGATGAAGTACTCCATTCGAGTTCCCACGCCTGACCGCCCAGCGAGATCGTCTTCTGTTGCGGCTTGACAGTCCCGCTCTTGACTATTATTAGAAATTTATCTTTTTCGTTTACCATGGGTTACCAATCTACAGCAACTTTGACCATATTCTGTTCTACGTCATTATACGCGATATAGCCGTTTTCCTTTCCATACATAACGACGTCACGCAAAACTTTTACATCCTGTTTACAATATTCAATGATTTCATCCACCCGTCCTTCTTTCCACCACTGCAGGGCAAGCAAACCGTCGGCACTTTTCCCGGCGCCAAGCGTTGCCATGGCAATACTCTCCAGGCGAATACGGTGTTTCAGTTTTCCGCTCAGGTATTCCGCCACATCAAAAGATTTCTGGTGAAGGGCCGACACATCGCCGTAATGCGATAATACTTTGCTGTCAAAATTATTCCCATTAAACGAAACAACCATATCAAAGTCCGACATATAGCGGATCATCTCGCGCGTGTCCTTTTCATACCATACCTTGTAACCGTCGTCTTCCGTATAGCTGACGGCAATGGAAATGAGCATCAGGTCGGCGCGATCCCAGCCGCCAACTTCGTCGGCGCGTTTTTGCGTCTCGACGTCGTAGAAAACCATTCGTTTATTATCGGTGAGTCTTTCAGAGGATAATTCAGCTGTTCCGGCCAACTCAAAATGCGAATAACAGCTAAACCAAAATTCTGCAGGATATCTCTCTTCGTAGATGGGCATTATATAATACTATTCCTGATCGTAGGTAACTAAAGAAACGAGATCATAGGGTTTCAGCTTATCGCGCCCGGATAGAAATGTCAGTTCAACCACTACAGCGATACCGCCAACAATGCCGCCCAATTGCTCGACCAGATCGCACGTTGCACGCACCGTTCCGCCCGTTGCAAGCAGGTCATCCACAATGAGAATCGTCTGTCCTTCTACAATCGCATCGGTATGCATGTGAAGAACATTCTGTCCGTATTCGAGTTCATACGATGCAGAAATGGTTTTTGCCGGTAATTTTCCAGGTTTTCTAACGGGAATAAAGCCTACGCCTAATTCGCCAGCGATCATAGAACCGAAAATAAAACCGCGCGATTCGATTCCGGCCACAGCGTCTATTTTTCTATCACGAAACCTTTCTGCCAATTCCATGCACGATTTCTTGAGCGCTTCGGCGTTTCTGACCAACGTTGTAATATCTTTAAAATTGATCCCCGCCTTCGGAAAATCCGGAACACTGCGTATAATTTTTTTATAATCCATATTCAATCTTTTATATAGAAATTTTCAAACCGGCTTTCACATTCTTTCCAGACGATATTGAGGTCTTTGACGCGGGAAAAAGCAGGGCCCTTGTGCAGCTTTTCGATCAGAATTTCAATCTGCCGGCGATCTCCTTCCACTTCAACCAGTACATTGCCATCTTCCGAATTTCTAACGAACCCGTTTAGATTCAACTCGGTCGCACGTTTTTGAGTGAACCACCGAAAACCTACGCCTTGAACCAATCCGGAGACCGTGATCTCGGCCGCAGTATTCATCGCGCTTTGAATTCTTTAAATTCGTCCAATTCGGAATACAATATTACTTTATTCCTGCCGGAGTTTTTGGCGTGGTATAATGCCTTGTCTGACCATTCGACCATCTGGAATTCATCTTTAATCAGATCGTCCGGCACAGAGGAAATACCAATACTGATCGTTTTGTGGATGGAGTGATTCTCATCTTTAAATTCGTGCATTTCCACTTTCTTGCGGATACGTTCGCCTAGAATCAAAGCGTTATCTACGTCCGTATCGGGAAGAAGCGCTATAAATTCTTCCCCGCCAAAACGGCCGCAAATATCAACAAGTCGTACGGTTTCCTGAATGATCGCGGAAATTTCCTTGAGCACAAGGTCGCCAAACTTATGGCCGTAGGTGTCATTCACAGCTTTGAAGTGGTCGGCGTCGAACATGAGACATGACAACGGGCGCTTATAACGCTGCGCGCGGCGAAATTCATCCTCGAGCTTTTTGTTAATATAGCGGCGATTGTATAAGCGGGTCAATTCATCGGTTACGGATAATTCTTCCAATTGTTTATTGGCATTGCGTAACGAATCGTTCAAGTTTTTGATGCGAAGCATCGAGCGTATTCGTGCCGTGAGTTCGCTCATGTCATACGGCTTGGTCAAATATTCATCCGCACCGCAGTCTAAACCTTCTATTTTACTCATGAGTTCGCTTTTCGCGGTGAGCAGAATGATCGGAATATACTGGCCTTCCGGCGTGGCTTTGACCCGCTTGCACACTTCAAAACCGTTTAGTTTCGGCATCATCACGTCGAGCAAAATAATATCAGGAACCAACGCTTCCGCCTTTTGAAGCGCCTCTTCGCCGTCTTTGGCCGTATGCACCTCATATTTCATCTTTGATAACAGAAGCTTGAGGATATAAAGCCCGTCGTCATCGTCATCCACAACCAATACGCGCGTCTGGCGTCTCGGCGCGTCGTCGTCGATCACTTCCGTCGTTTTTGTCGTAGTGATGGGTTCTGTCATTATAACCTCTTTAATGTTATAGATCACCGCAAGCCGGTTTAAGAACTATCTCTTCAATTAAATTATTTTTCGATTGCGTGTAAGCATAAACAATGGCATCGGCTACATCGCTTGCATGAAGCATTTTGGAAAGATCAAAACCGGATGCCTGCTTTTCCCAAAACGGTGTATTCACGGCACCGGGAATTATGGCCGTTACTTTAATGCGCATCGGCCTTAGTTCATCCCGCAACACTTCAGTAAAACCGAGTTGGCCAAACTTGGCTGCAGCATAAGAGCCGCAGTTAATAAATCCCTTCCTGCTCGCGGTGGAACAAATATTGAAAATATGCGCTTTCTTACTTTTCTTGAGCAAAGGCAACATTGCTTTGGTCATCAGAAATGTGCCGGTCAAAATAGTATTAATCGTCGTTTGCCAATGTTCCAGCGAAGTTTTTTCGATCGGCTCAAAATAACCGGTTCCTGCATTGTTTATAATAACGTCTACCCGCTTAAATTTTGTTTTAATAATGCGGTATGACTCCTCAACCGACGCCGGCGACGTTACATCACAGACAATTGGGAAGACTTTTCCTTTGGGATATTTTTTTACTGATAATTCTAAGGTTTTTTTTATCCGCGATAATGCAATCACAAAAGCGCCGTCACGTATCCAACGATCAACATTCGCGGCACCTATTCCCTTGCTGGCACCGGTAACTAACACAACGGTTTTCATCTGGATAGGTGTTTAATGTACCGGCCGGTGGTTAGCATTGTAATAAAAAACAGCCGTATTTTCAATATTTTTTTCTGTTAATTGATATCAGTCTATTTTACGATATCTTTGATAATATCTGCAAGAGCCTCCTGGGCCGCCGAATGTTTTGAGTCCTCAATTGCCTTCAGTAGGTTGACTTTTTTTGTGCATTGCACGGATTCCAAAACATGGCGTAGGTGGCTTAAAATCTTTCGTTGTTGATCTGCAGAGAGCTGACGGTACAGCGACAATAAAAGTTTTTCATTATCCGATGATTCCTTACCGTCTACTACACCCTGGGAGGGCACATTTTCTTGAACATGAGTTTCTTCACCTGCATCCAGAAAAGAGATTAATTCGCTGTCATCAAAAATAATGCTCATAGTATCATATTGGTTTATGTTGCGCCCCTATCCAAAATAAATCGCAAGCAATCCGATAAACATCTCAATTTTTAACAAAAAACTCAAGCGGCTTATGTTATTTTTTGAATGGTCACGCCACATCGAAATTAACGTAAATAAGATGGCAGGATACATACCAACCACTATGATCAAGAAGTAAATCAGATTATAAAAATCAACCAGAAAAACCCAAAGCGTAACGGCGATTAAAACCAGAAAAATAAACGTGGTCAAAATTAATGCGTTGCGAATGCCGTACTCGATCGGGAAGGTTCGGGCTGACATCCGCCGGTCACCTTCAATATCTTCTATATCTTTCAAAATCTCACGGCCCCAATGAAACAAGAAAGCGAATACCGCGGGAACCACTGCCAGTTTCCACTGGCCAACAGCAACTCCCCCATAAATAAAAGCCAGTCCGGTAAAAAAACTCACCGTAATATTTCCCATGAACGAGGTTCGCTTGAGATGCCAACTGTAAACAAATAATAAGGCAGTGGAAAAAAGCGCTATCAAAAAACACGCTATCCCGATCAAACTGCTAAAATACAGTCCAATTATATTAATGACCGCCCAATACGCCCATGCGCCGCGTGTGGAAATGTGCCCCTGCGGCAGAGCCCGTTCCGGCCTATTGATCCTGTCAATCTCAATATCGAATAGATCATTGATAATATTCGAACCGCCGCAGATCAAACTTGCGGACAATGCGGCATACAGCGCGAGGAGCCACAATCCGGGATTTTGCTGGCCTCCCGAGATGAAGAGAACGAGATATACCGCTAAAAAGGAAATGATCACATTGACAGGTCGAAGAATATTGATATAAGAATATAATTTCTTCCACATATATCGCTTCGGCAGCTAAAAAAAAAGGGCATGCGCTGCATACCCTTTTTGATTCTTAAGAATTGATACTTAGTTAGGAGCAACTTCAGCCGTTTTAACCGCAGGCGTGGCTGCCGCATCCAATTGTTCATTCACTCGCGCGCTTTTCCCTGTTCGTCCTCTGAGATAGAAAAGTTTGGCTCGCCGGACTCGGCCTCTTCGAACCAGACTAACCGCAGAAATGCGGGGCGAATTCTTCAAAAAAATACGCTCAACGCCTACGCCGTTTGAAATTTTGCGAACTGTAAAACTGGCGTGAATACCGCTGCCGCGTTTTTGAATGACAACGCCTTCAAATGTCTGAACACGTTCTTTGTCGCCTTCGATAACTTTGACCTGCACGGCAACAGTATCCCCTGGACTGAATTCCGGGATATCATTCCGTATCTGGAATGCCGTGACTGCATCAACCTTGTTCATGTAACTTACCTCCGATAATATAAATGAATTATTATTTTTTAAGTTTGGTTATTCCGATTCCACAAATCGGGTCTTAATTTTTGCGTTATTTCCTTCTTTTTTTTTTCACGCCAATCCTGAATATCCGCATGATTGCCTGACAGCAGTATATTCGGAACCTTCATGCCGCGAAATTCCTCCGGCTTTGTGTAATATGGACAATCCAAAAGATCGTCCTGAAACGAATCCGACAGCGCCGACGCGGCATCGCTGAGCACGCCCGGAATAAGCCTCACGATTGCGTCCACCATGGCCATGACCGGATATTCGCCGCCGCTGCAGACAAAATCACCCATCGAGATACTCTGCGTAACCAGTTTCTCATGCACGCGTTCGTCAATACCTTTATAATGTCCGCTGATAAACACGATCCGCGATTTCAGGGAAAGTTCCACCGCTTTTTTCTGGGTGAAAACTTCACCTTGCGGCGATAACATGATCACTTCAGTCGAATCGTCGAGATGTTGGCGGATGTGTCCATCGCCCGTGATCGGCGGTATCTGAAACAGATCCTCCACGCATCGAAATATCGGCTCGGCCTGAAGTATCATTCCGCCGCCTCCGCCGTAGGGCGTATCATCGATCGTTCGGTGTTTGTCCGTTGCGTATTTCCGCAGATCGTGATTGACCACTGCAGCACATTCACGCTTCATCGCCCGTCCGACCATGCTGTAAGAAAATGCTTCTTCCATCATCGTTGGGAATGCGGTAATGATGTCGATCCGGAGCGCCATAGTCTTATTATTTTAAATGAACATTTGTCCCATATGGGACTATTCTATCAACCCGTCAATAACATGAACAGTTATTGTCCTTTTCTTCTTGTCAATAAACGTGACAAATTCCTCTACCGCCGGAATAAGGCTTTTTTTCCCGTCGTGAAGCACTTCGTAGATATCATAAGCCGACTGCGAATAGATATCATTCAAAACGCCTCTTTTTCTTCCGGTCTCATCAACGATATCCATGCCGATGAGATCTTCCACATAAAATTCATTCTTCGGTAACTTGGGCAAATCCGATTTGTCAATGAGCAAATAACCGCCGGAAAACTTATCGGCTTCCGTACGGTCCGCAATCTCTTTAAACTTTACAATTCCCTCCGTTTGCGTAATCCGAATTTTCTCTATCTGAACTTCCTGGACTTTGTTAAACCGATCTGCCAGATATAATTTGATCCCGGTGTTCATCTTATCAAAGTGCTTATTCACCGGCGTAAACTTCAATTCGCCCTTTATTCCATGCCCGCGCAGTATCTTTGCAATACGATACAGATTTAAATCATCCACGAACTGTCTTACTTACTCTAATATTTCCAAAACGGCGCGTTTCCCGGCTCGGGCAGAAGCGGCAGCCAAAAGTGTCCTGAGCGCTTTGGCGTTTTGACCGCGTTTCCCAATCACTTTGCCGAGATCGCCTTGTCCAACTTTTAGTTCGAAAACCGTTACTCGTTCTCCGTCAATTTCCGATACCACTACCTCTTCCGGTTTGTCAACCAGGTGTTTGACTACGAACTCAATAAAGTTCTGCATCGCGATGCCTCCTTCAAGTTAGAGTTTCTAGTTCTGTCGCACTTCGATATAGTTCCGATGAGCGGGAGACGCCCAATTTATTATTCGGCCGCCGGTGCAGCCGGTTCGGTCTTAACCTCTGCTTTTGTTTCCGTTTTCTTCTTCAACGCTTTGGTCTTTTTTACGCGTTTGGCCGCAGCTTTTTCGCCTTGCTTGGCGCGCCACTTTTCCATTTCCGCCTGAATTTCTTCCGCTGCCATTCCTTTAGCCGTCAATCTCCACTTGTGCAAAATACCGGCTTTACGAAGAAGGCTTTTGACCGTATCAGAGGGCTGCGCGCCCTGAGACAACCACTTCAGCGCTTTTGCTTCATCGATGGTGACTTTGGGCGGCGTCACGATAGAATCATAACTGCCGATACGTTCAATATAATCGCCGTCGCGTTTGCGCGTGCCGTGAGTCGCAACAATTTTGTAAAAAGGTCTGTGCGTCTTCCCGCCTCTTTGCATTCTTAATTTAACCAAGTTCGATATCCTCCGTTTGAAATAATGAAATATATAAAGTTAACAAATTTCCAGATATTCTCTAAGGGTCATAATTTTATTAAATTCAACGTTCATAATCAATATTTTTATTGCTTTTTATTACTTTTTATTACTCCTATTGTTTCTTATTTGTTTTTCAATTATTGATAAATCTTCTTTTAATTCTGCACTGTTAGGTAAATGCTTCAGGCCTTCCAGAATTATCTCACGTGCTGCATACAAATTGAACTCTCTAACTTTCGCCATGGCAGTTTCGTGGTAAACGTAAGCCAAAGCTCTGTTTATATATGCATTGGATGAATCAATTTCATAGGCTCTTAACAACTGCTCCTTTGCTAATTTAGCATTCGTCTTCATTAGGTCAGAATTCAGTACATTGAATGTAACTATTGTGCAAAAAGTTTCCTTAACAATTGCATATTCAGTAAACTTCATAAGAAGCGAATCCATGAGCGACAATGCAAATTTAGAGTTACCTGAGCGTGATAAACTATTTGCGTAATGACAACCAAAATTCACGTAGGTTTCGGTTACTTTTGAATCTTCAACATTCTGTAAATAAAGTGATTCTATTTTTTCAAAGGCCTTCTTGTAATTTCCTTTGTTATAATCTGAAATTGCCCAATTATAAGAGAGAGTTCTATCGTAATTTGCTAACTGCTTCAGAAGACTTGAATCTTGCGGAATGGTTAACCTTGTTTTTTCTAACACTTTTTGACCTTTTACAAAATCAAAACGATCTGCAACATAGTAATTAATAACGTTGCCCAACAATGGTAAAACAGCCGCAACAAATACAGTATCACGATGCATCATTTCTAAACCTCTTGTAAGCACGGATTCGAGTTCAACAAATTGGTTTTTGTATGACAATCGATCACACCATTCTCCGAAGGTTAGCCTGTACAATTGACTAAATTTTTGATTTGAAGAATCCAAAAAAACTGCTTTTTCAAAAGAACTCAGAGCATCTGAATTCTTTTGTTCATCCAAATAAGAGACTCCTAAATTTGAATATGATATAGCGAGTACTTTATCCTTGTGAGCCGGCTCGGAACGATCAACGAATTCATTATAAACCGCATCTATCCCTTTTGATTTGAGTTCATCTGTTGTTATGAATTTATAACGTAAAAGAAATTTAATGGTCTCTTCCTTATCTTCTTTCGAATCATATCCCGAAACCGCATCTGTCATTTCAACTTTTACTTGGTTTCCGTCTTCGGTCGTTACAACCGGATAAATATGAGTTGGAGAAGCATACAAGGTTACGGGAATTGAAAAGGATCCGCATAATTGATAAAACAAAACACTCGCTGTAAAGCAATTATAGGTTCTGTCTATAAAGATCTTCGAAAGACGGGTATTTTCAATATATTTTCTAAAAATGTTTTTGTGCAAGAATGCGTAAATTATGCGTGCCTTTTTCTCAATATTGTATTTAGGTTTTATTTCACTCTTCAAGTAATCATTTGTCATTTTGAGACTAGACTGCCAATGAACCCACTTGACCGAATCATTAATGCCCTCGGATACCATTATCAATTTACAAATGTCCGTTGAATCGCGGAAGGCTTTGTTTACTAGAATTGTTTTTTCTTCATCCGAAGAATAATTAAGTTCCTGAGAAAATAAGTTGGTACCAGACAAAACAGCAATTGTCAAAAACAAAATTCTCATGGAAAATCCCTACATTTTTCCGAACGGCATCATTTTCATCATATCCGCTGGATTCATTTTGCCCATTTTTTTCATCATTTTCTGCATATCGCCAAATTGTTTCAATAGCCGATTGACATCCTGCACTGACGATCCGCTGCCCTTTGCAACCCGCATGCGTCTCCTCCCGTCCAAAATTTGCGGTCGTACGCGCTCTTTCGGCGTCATGGAAGACACGATCGCTTCCATCCGAACAAGCGTTTTATCATCAATATTCAAATTTTTTATCTTGTTGCCGACACCCGGGATCATACCGAGAATACTTTCAAGTGAACCTAATTTTTTTATCTGTTTAAGTTGGTCGGCAAAATCTTCGAGCGTAAATTCGTTTTTACGGAATTTTTCTTCCAGTTGCTGTGCTTTTTCGATATCAATGGTTTCTTGAGCTTTTTCAACGAGGCTTACAATGTCGCCCATTCCCAATATACGCGATGCCATTCGCTCAGGATGAAATTCTTCCATCGCATCCATTTTTTCGCCGGTACTAATGAACTTGATCGGCTTGCCCGTAATGCTGCGAATGGAAAGCGCAGCGCCCCCGCGGGTATCGCCGTCAAGTTTCGTCAGCACCACGCCGTCAAAATCCAGGCGGCTAACAAATTCCTTCGCCGTATTAACCGCATCTTGTCCGGTCATACCGTCCGCAACAAAGAGAATTTCACTCGGCTTGCTCTTGAGTTTGATATGCTCAAGTTCTTTCATCAGCGTGTCGTCAATGTGGAGGCGGCCGGCGGTATCGAGGATAACCACATCCTTTGTGTGCTGACGTGCATACGTAATGGAGTCGAAACAAATTTTTACCGGATCGTTTGTTTTGGCTTCTTCCGGCGTAAAAGTCAAAACGCCAAGCGACTGCCCAAGCACCTGGAGTTGCTCCGCCGCAGCAGGACGATATACGTCGGCGGCAACGAGCATTGGCCGTTTGCCTCGTTTGATCAGATACTGAGCCAACTTTCCGCTGAAGGTTGTTTTACCTGAACCCTGAAGCCCGACGATCATGATCACAGTCGGAGGCATCCCCGCATGCCGGATCGGAGCATTTTCGCCGCCCAGCATGGCGACCAATTCGTCATGGATAATTTTGACAAATTGCTCGCCGGGACTAACGCTGTGAAGAACGTCTTGTCCTAATGCCTTGGTTGTCGCCTGTTCGATAAATTCCTTGACAACTTTGAAATTAACGTCTGCTTCCAGGAGCGCAACACGAATTTCACGCAACGCATCGGAAATATTTTTCTCGTTGATCGAAGTGCGCCCGCCGAGTTTGCGAAAGACGCTTTCGATTTTTAGTGACAGATCGTTGAACATACTCTGATTTTCTTAATCCCTTTTTCTTCTTTCATCTCTGCGGCGGTCGGTTTCTTTAAGCAACTTCTTTCGCAGACGCAAATTTAACGGCGTTATCTCGACCAATTCATCGTCATTGATAAATTCGATGTAATCTTCAAGACTCAACGGATGGATCGTATCGAGTCGAACGGCATCATCAGTGCCCGATGCGCGCATATTCGTTAATTTTTTTCCTTTCCCGACATTCACTACAATATCATTGTCGCGGGAATGTTCACCGATGATCATACCTTCGTATACGGCTATCGTCGGGCCCACGATCAGCATGCCGCGTTCCTGCAAATTCCATAATGCAAACGCGGACGTTTCCGTGTTTTCCATTGAAATCATTACCCCATTGCTGCGTCCCGGTATGTCGCCTTTATAAGGCTGATAATCGTGAAAATTATGATAGATCACGCCCGTTCCGCGTGTATCGGTCAAAAAATCACCGCGATACCCGATCAAGCCGCGCGCCGGAATTACGAACTCGATTTTCACCTGCCCGTTTTCAAGATGAATGAGGTTTTTCATTTCCGCTTTGCGTTTTCCGAGTTTCTCGATTACGACGCCCATATATTGTTCAGGCACATCAATGACCAAATACTCCATCGGTTCCATCATCTGACCGTCCATCTTCTTCAAAATCACTTCGGGACGGGAAACCTGAAACTCATACCCTTCGCGGCGCATAGTTTCGATCAGGATGCATAAATGAAGTTCACCGCGTCCGGAAACTTTGAACGTATCCATGCTTTCGGTGTCTTCAACTTTCAGTGCCAAATTGGATAACAGTTCTTTGTACAATCTCTCGCGCAAATGGCGGGAAGTGACAAACTTACCATCCAGCCCGGCAAACGGAGAATTATTTACGATGAAGTTCATCGAGATCGTCGGCTCATCGATATGAATCGGTTCGAGCGCCTCCGGGTTTTTCGGATCGGCAATCGTTTCGCCGATCTGTATTTCTTCTAGCCCCGCAATGGATACGATTTCGCCGGCATACGCTTCATCCACTTCTTCGCGTTTTAGCTTTTCAAATGCATACAACTTAACCACTTTTCCGTTGTATTGACTCCCGTCTTTCTTGATCACGGTCACTTGCTGGCCCAGTTTGACCAAACCGCGCGTGATACGGCCAATTGAAATCCGTCCGAGAAAATCCGAGTAATCAATATTCGTCACCAACATTTGAAACGGTGATTCTTTATCGCCCGGCGGCAGAGGAATGGTAGAAACTATGGAATCAAAAAGCGGATCTAAATTATCACTATCCTGATCCAGTTCATATTTTGCGTAACCTAATTTAGCGGAAGAATAGACTGTCGTAAAATCCAACTGATGGTCGTTGGCACCAAGCTCAAGAAATAAGCTGAACACTTCGTCCAACACCTCGTGAGGACGGGCGCCGGGACGGTCGATTTTATTGATCACTACGATCGGGGTCAGATTCAGTTCTAGCGATTTCTTCAAAACAAATTTTGTTTGCGGCATCGGTCCGTCAAACGCGTCTACGAGCAGTAATACGCCGTCGACCATTTTCAGGATACGTTCCACCTCGCCGCCGAAATCCGCGTGACCAGGCGTATCAACGATATTGATTTTAGTATCTTTATAACGAATGGACGTGTTTTTTGCAAGAATCGTTATGCCGCGCTCACGTTCGAGGTCATTGGAATCCATCACGCGGTCGGTAATTTTCTGATTGTCACGATACGCGCCGGTTTGCTGCAGCATCTTGTCAACCAATGTGGTTTTCCCATGATCGACGTGAGCGATGATCGCAATATTTCGAATATCCTTTCTTAATTCCACAATCGATTCACTTTCTTTTTTTTCAATAACGTCCGCATCTTCGATCATACTTCTCCGTTCTTATAACGTAAAAAAATCAACACATTAGCTGTTTTTACCAAAGTGCGCCAAATATATAGCAACACACCTATAAAAACAAGGTTTTTTAATTATTTCGCCATTCAAATATTCAGTGATCCTTTCTTTAATATAAGGCAGGACTGGGCGAATACTTCCCTTTTATTTTTAATTTAGATTGCCTATTTTGAATTATAAACATATACGTAATTTTTCCAAATCCGATGAAAAAGTCTACTGAAAAATTTGTCATTCACTCCTATCGTTCCGGTAAATGGCATGAGGCAGGAGATACGCTCACAGTAGAAGAACCGCTGGAGATTCATGTCTGGCAAGACGATGATGAAACCACTAGACTGCTAGCGACTACTATGCGCACACCAGGCCACGACGATGAACTCGGTATTGGTTTTCTTTTTTCAGAAGGACTTATTACTAATTATTCTCAGGTTCGCAGCATTGAACAAAGAACTCCGAACTCTACTTTCATACAGGTCGATACCGGAACTTTTGCAAAGATCAAGCATTCAGAAAGCCTTAACCGTTATTCTTTTGTTAACGCCAGCTGTGGTATTTGCGGCAGAACGTCAATCGAGGATCTTCGCGCAAAGGGATTTACACGAATTGAGTCCACGATGACCGTTCCTCCGCATGTCCTGCTTGACCTCCCAAATCAAATGCGATCAGCGCAGAAAATTTTTCATTATACGGGCGGTTTACATGCGGCGGGATTATTCGATGCAAGAGGTGAATCCATTTGTTTGCGAGAGGACATCGGGCGGCACAATGCCGTAGATAAGATCATCGGAGATGCCTGGCTGCGAGAGCTTCTGCCTTTGCCTATACAGATTCTTATGGTCAGCGGCCGTTTGAGTTATGAAATTGTTCAGAAGACATTAAGCGCGCGTATCCCTATTCTTGCAGCCGTATCCGCGCCTTCCCATTTAGCGGTAAAAGTAGCGCACGAATTTGGGATCACTTTGATAGGATTTTTGCGAGACGACCGGTTTAATGTTTATACAAACGCGGAACGAATAAGATGAATCGAAATACTATAACTGATTTTCTTCCAAGCTAATGCTTACTAATCGAGGAAAAACTTTCCGCGAAATCACTGAATAAAAAAAGCCTCGTCTGCACAATGCTGACGAGGTTTTCGAGTGTCCTATTATTTTTAACTCACGCCAACGTTTTTTCCGCTTTCATCCCCTGGACTGAGACCGTCTTTTTTTCCGGCTTTATAAATCCAGAAATACCTTCTTCCATCCAGGTATATTTATCGTTCAATATATTCTTGGCAATTCCATATTTAAAAACATCATCATTATTCCACAGACCTTTAAGTAAAATCTTTACGCGTCGACGGGCATTGCGGCAAAAAAGATCGGCCAGCTCGCAGGCGTCATGATTCCCTTCTTTGGATAATTTAAGGGCGCGGCTCATGGTTGAAGCCATCGCAAAAAGTTCCGCTCCGATATCCACTACACGAAATAAGAAGGCCTGTTTATAAGCTAATTTAGCCTGATGACGCATCATCCCGTGAAAAATCTCTCGGGATAATTTTCGCGTCGTGCGATTAACAAATCGCATGTGACGCGCCAATTTGCCAAACTCACTGTATCTCGGCCAGAAAGACCAGCCCAACCAGCGCGACGGATACCATACGGCGTAGAAGGCTATGACCTTAGGCAATGCGCCCAACCGCTGTCCCATGGTCGATTTCGGATTGATCATGCTCCATGCGACATCCAGATGTTTATCGACGGCTTCCCGCGCAATAAAAAGGCGCATGATCTCGCTGGAACCTTCAAAGATCAAGTTAATCCTAAAATCGCGCATGGCGCGCTCGATCGGAATCGGTTCATCACCGCGCGCGCGCAAAGAATCTGCTGTTTCATAACCCCGTCCGCCGCGAACCTGCAGGGTATCGTCAACAATCTTCCAGCCGGCTTCCGTGTTATACATTTTAGCAACGGCCGCTTCAAGGCGAATATCATATCCCTTATCCGACATCGCGGTTGCAATATCTGAAACGGATTCCATTGCGAAAGTCATTGACGCCATATCGGCAATCTTTTGCGCGATCGCTTCATGCTTGCCCACCGGCTGTCCCCATTGCACGCGCGACCGTCCCCATTTACGAACCACTTCGACGCACGCTTTTGCAGTGCCGGCACAAATGGCGGGAATAGTCAGTCGTCCCGTATTAAGAGTAATGAGAGCAAGTTTCAGGCCTTTACCCCGTTGCCAAAGCAAATTTTCTTTTGGCACACGGACATTCTTAAACGAAATTACCCCGTTCTCCAATGCTTTCAGTCCCATAAAATGGCAACGGTGTTCGACTTTAACGCCAGGCCAGCTTGTTTCTATAATGAATGCGCTGATCGCATTGTCTTCTTTATGTTTTGCCATGACCACGATGAGGTCAGCGATAGTTCCGTTAGTGCACCATAATTTTTCGCCGTTGAGAATAAACGCCTGGCCGTTGTCCGTATCTTCAACTGTGGAATGCAAATTCGCCGGATCAGAGCCGACTTCCGCTTCGGTCAATGCAAATGCCGACACTTCACCGCGTGCAACACGGGGCAGGTATTTTTTCTTTTGTTCTTCAGTGCCGAATGTCTTAAGCGGTTGAGGCAAACCGATCGATTGATGCGCCGATAAAAGTGCGGCTACATTCCCGTCCTGGCTTCCAACCAGTTGCATAACCTTGTTGTATTCCGCCTGGGTAAATTCCAACCCGCCATATTCTTTTTTGATCTTCATACCGAAGGCGCCCAGCTTCGCCAATCGATGTCGAATCTCGTCAGGAATTTTTCCATCCCGGTCGATCTTGTCGGAATCCACGTCTTCTTCAAGAAACTTTTTCATCTTGGCGTAGAATTCCTGGAATTCCGGCCGGTTAATCCCTTCCGCTTGGGGGAACGGATGAACAAGGTTTAACCTTAAATTTCCGAGAAAAATTTCACGAAGAAAACTAGGGCGATCCCATTTACTCTCACGCGCAGCTTCGGCAACTTCGCGTGCTTCATCTTCAGTCAGATGTTTTTTCTTTCCATTGGCAGGTATATCTTGTGACATAATAAATCCTTCCGGCAAATAGATTTGGTCTAAGATATTGCTTTAATAGCAAGTTACTAAATAATATAGATAAATAGTAAGCAGAAATTCAATCAAAATCATTGGCCATTATCAAAAATTAACCTTGCACTGAAACCTCATTCCTGTTATATTCGCGACGCTGAATATATTTATGGGCCCGTAGCTCATCTGGATAGAGCATCTGCCTTCTAAGCAGAGGGTAACAGGTTCGAGTCCTGTCGGGCCTACGAATGAAAATTCCTCAAGAACTACCCCGAGGTTTTTATTGCATGCGCCCTTAGCTCAATTGGATAGAGCATCGGTCTTCGGAACCGAGGGTTACAGGTTCAAATCCTGTAGGGCGTACTAAAAAGGACGAGAAAAGATTCGTCCTTTTTTATTTTTGCGCCGGATTCTACTTAATGGATCGTAAAACTATTTGAGGTAATGGTATCTGGATCATTTATGTCGCCATTCCAAAAAAGAGGGTATCGGAATCGGTACGTTCCCGGCTTGTGAACGACAAGTGAATCAGACATGTTCGTATACGGATCAATTGTCATTTCTTCCATAAGCGAATCCGGGCACACCAAACTGGTCCACTGAACCCATTGATCTTCCACCCATTTGTCCCGGTAATAATATACGTTACTCAAACATCCCTGAAAAACCACGCTTTCATTCGTATTGTTATAGATTGTAATAATGGTTTTTTCATTACGAATGTAATCCGTTTTGTCCGTAAATACCGTTACCCCGTATACTGTTGAGTTTTCTACAGGCGCCCTATCGTGGCTGCAGCCAAACAAAACTGAAACCAAAAGAGTTAGGATTAAGTGTCTCATGTATTCCTCCTTCTGTTATAAGGAGTATAGTTCATGCAGCCTCATAAAAATTACAAAAAAAATTGGAAATAATGAATATTTTTTGATTTTGCGTCGCTAAACGTCTAAATTATAGATACATATTATTTCTAAATTGATATCCCACCCAAAAGGAGGAGTAATTATGCAGGTCAAAAAAAGAAATATGGTAGCTCAGGTGTTCCTGGTGATTATCACGCTGGGTATTTACGCGATTTACTGGTTCTATCAAACGGCGAGTGAACTAAAAGGAATTGCCAATGATCCTGAAGCGTCTCCGGGATTGTGGACTGTATTACTATTTATTCCGTTCGGCGCTTTTTATTCCTACTATAAATACGGCGAATTATATGAGAAGGTGTCCACGGAAAAAATGAACCGCTGGTTACTTTTTGTGTTATGGCTTGTCTTTTCGCCGGCAGTCTGGTTTCTCGTGCAGATGGATCTTAATAAGCGCGCTGAAATCCCTGCAACTTCTGTTTGATAAATTGTATATAATTGAAAATCCCCGCTTCAATTGAACCGGGGATTTTTATTTTATACTAATAAGCAACTCTTACATTCCCTTTTCCCACCAACGCTGAGCGATGAGATTGTACATATTGTTCTGCCGCTCTCTTGCTGCTTTATAAATTTCATGATTCTGCGTGTTAGGATTAAAGGTGCGGCCCAGCGGCATCGGAATTTCTGCAGCGTTCCGAACTGATCCGATACCTTCCAAAGCCAATATCGCAGCTCCACGGGCAGAACCTTCCTGCTCGCCTGATTGCGTTACAGGTAATCCCATGACATCGGACATAATTTGCGTCAGCACTTCCGAATCAATGAACCCTCCTCCTGAAGCAATAATTTTTTTGATAGGCATATTTTGACGGTTAAAAATATCATACACCGCCGCATAACGATAACTCACGCTTTCCATTGTTGCGCGGACGATTTCCTCCCTTGAACTGTTCAGATTGAGTCCATATATCATACCACGGGCATTTTCATGCCATCCGGTGCTTCGCTCGCCCGCCCAAAAGGGCAGAACGGTAAGTCCGTGGCCATCCGGTTTACATTCGTTCATAGCTTTATCCACGCCTTTTTTCCCTCCCTCAACTCCGAGATGGGACACGATCCATTTCCTCAAATTCCCGCCGTCGCTTAAGGCACCGCCCATTAAAAATCTTTTTTTGTCTACGCGATAAACCCACAATTCCGGCGGAATAATTACCGAGTCAGCTTCCCAGCACACCCGCAAAGCGCCCGATGTGCCCATCACGATACAAAGCTGATCTTTCGCAACGCATCCCGTGCCGACGTTGGAACTCGCACCGTCACCTACTGCGGGAAACCAGGGAATATCGACCAGAGTCGGCCAACGCTTCGCATAGGTTGATTTTAATCCCTGCAGCGGTGTATCCATATCCCCAAGTTCAGAAAGATTTTGCGGAGTAATAGGCATTACGGCAAAAACTTTTTCATCCCATTTGCATGTGTTCTGATTTAATAACCCTGTTCCGGATGCCATGGAAATACTGCAAACCGCTTTTTCAAAAAAAACATAGTAGAGGTATTCGCCGATTGACATCCACTTATCTGTCTTGATAAAAGTCTCGTTATGTTCTTCGTTGAACCACATCAGCTTTGCCGGCAAGTAGCTTGGATGAATAACGCATCCCGTGCGGCTGTGAATTTCCTCCGGATTTAACTTTTGTTTTAATGCATCTATCACCAAACGCGGGCGTGTGTCGGCCCAACTGATCAGTGCGGTCGTCGGTTTACCGCTTTTATCGACGCCCATCAAATTATGCCAAAAGGTATCAAAACCTACTGCTTTGACCTCACCCGCATGTTTCCCAAGTTCTTCCATAATTTTGTCGATACATTCGGCCGTACTGTCCACAATAAATTTAGGATCGGCATACACGCCGCCATCCTGGCTTGTCGTAAACAAATACCCGACCTGATGCATAAGATTTTTCACCGGCCGCCCCAAAGCGTCGTAAACCAATGCTCTGGTAGAGGACGTACCTATATCAATGGCCAGGATAAGCGGTCGTTGTGCATTTTTCAGCTTAATAGGCTGATTCGTTTGCGTCTTCATAAATTCCTCCGAATGGATAAAGCAGTCGTATTCATAGTTTGTAAAATATGTGACGATGAGATAGAATGGTGTTTCTAATTTTATCGAAATTAAACCGAAGGGTCAAGGGTTATTTGATGCTCACTGCCTTGCTCCTTAAGTATGGTTTATAGGTAAAATAATCTTGAATTCGGAGCCTTTACCTTCATGACTTTCCACTTCAATATCGCCGTTGTGTTTTTTGACGATTCCATAGCTGACTGATAAGCCAAGCCCCATTCCTTTTCCGATGTCTTTGGTGGTAAAGAATGGATCAAAAACGCTCCGTACGACTGCTGCGCTCATGCCCACGCCGTTATCTTTAAAGTGAATAGCGATGTGATCGTCATCTTCTTTTCTTGTCACAATCCGAATCATCCCTTTTTCACGAATCGCTTCGGTTGCGTTGGTTAATATACTCAGAAAAACCTGATTGAGCAGTCCGGGTAATGCTTCAACCATAGGCAATGTGCTGAATTCCCTGACAATCTCGATCCGTCCTTCGTAATGCGGGCGCAGTATAGCCAGCGTCGATTCTATACCTTCGTGGACGTCATAAAGTATCATACCGCTGGCATCTACGCGCGAGAACTTGCGCAATTCTTCGACAATGACCTTAATTCGCTGAGATCCTTTCTTGCATGAAAGGATAATTGCCAATGTATCGCGTTTTACAAAATCATATTCGTGGTTTTTCTTTATCGTTTCCATTCCGGATTTGATTTTTTGAACGTCATTCGTTTCAATTATTTTTTCGTAATCGGAAATGATGCTGTCCCAACGGCTGATATGATCTTCCAGAATATACAGGTTACCGTCCACGAACGTGAGCGGATTATTTATTTCATGGGCAATGCCGGCCACCATCTGCCCAAGTGCAGACATTTTTTCCGCATGTACCAACTGAGTCTGCGTCGCCTGCAAAGTCTGTAACGTGTTCTCAAGTTTGTAATTGATATTTTTGAGATCGTCTCTTTGGCGCAAAATTTCCCTGGTTCGCTCCGCAACTTCAATTTCCAGTCGGTCTTTTTCCATTTGAATATGACGCACCCGATAACGAAACAATGATACACTGATCGCCGCCAAGGCAATAACGGAAAGGATCCGGAACCACCATGTTTTCCAAAATGGCGGTAAGATTGTTATCTTGACTGACACGCCTTCGTCGTTCCACACGCCGTCATTATTAGTGCCTTTTACCCGGAAAATATAGTCGCCATGATCAAGATTAGTGTAATTAACAAAACGACGAGAGCCGGCTAATATCCATTCCTTGTCAAATCCCTGAAGAAAATAGGAGTAATTATTTTTTTCAGAGTTCGTATAATCCAACGCGGCATATTCAAAAGAAAAATCCTCATTGTAAGGAAGCACAAATTCCTTTTTATTATCTACGGTCGTATGGTCCGTATCCAACAACAATTTATCAGAACGGCTGTATCGTTTAAATGCCGTAAAGACGAGCGACGGTGCATGCTGGTTATCCTTCACTTCATCGGGCTTAAACGAATTAAATCCAAACGTACCGCCAAAATAAAATGTGCCGCTCAATCCTTTATGATAGGAGCCAAACTTAAATTCATTATTTTGCAGGCCGTCCTTTACGTCATAATTTTTGAACGTACCTTTTTCTCCCGCTGGGCTGAAGCGGGAAAGGCCTTGAACCGTGCTAAGCCACAAGTTACCTTCTTCATCCGGAATGATCCCGTAAACGTAGTTATCGGGCAGACCGTCGCGTTCCTGTAACCTCACAAAAACATCTTCCCCGCGCTCGTTCGTAACCAACTTATTCAAGCCTGCGTTCGTTCCAATCCAAATATGGCCGTTTTTGTCTTCATTGATGGAAAATATCACATCGCTTCCGATACTCAGTGGATTTTGCGGATCGTTTTGATAACGAATGAATTTATGATCCGCAGTTCTGCCCCGGTCATCAAGGTGTAATTTATTCAGTCCACCTCCAAAAGTGCCTACCCACAAAACATTTCGACTGTCCATAAAAAGAGAACTGACTCGATTTTCACTCAAGCTGTTCTCGTCATTTGGATCATTTTTATAATGAACAAATTTCTCTACCCCATTCTCATTCGTCAACTGATCTAGACCTCCCCCAAACGTACCTATCCAGATATTTCCAAAACGGCCGATAGTAATACAACTGATGTCGTTATTACTTATGGTTTGCGAATTGGCGGCATTGTGTTTGTAATGAATGAACACACCTTCGTTTCCCGGATCATACTTATTCAATCCTCCGCCTTCTGTGCCGATCCAAAGAATACCTTTTTCATCTTCGGCTATCGAACGCACTTCATCATTACTCAAACTGCGGGGGTTTGACATGGTGTGACGATAAGACTTGAATGTACCAAGCAACGGGTCAAACTTATTAAGGCCGTCGTGAGTGCCTATCCAAATGAGGCCGGATTTACTTTCACAAAACGACCGGACAATATTATTACCCAGGCTGTTAGGGTTTTCGGGTGAATGTTTGAAATGTTTAAATTTTCCCCGTTTAAGATCCAGTTTATTTATGCCGCCGCCGCCGTAAGTTCCGATCCAAAGAATATCCGATCTATCAATAAAAAGGGAGCGCACTTCATTATCACTCAGACTGGAAGGATCGGTCGGCATGTTTTTATAGACCATAAACTTTTGCCGTGCGGCATCAAGAACATTTAGTCCTTCATTCGTACCTACCCATATTTGGTCTTTTCCATCCACACAAAGCGAGGCGACTGCGTTATCGCTAATCGAGTTGGGGTTGGCCTCATGGTGCTGATAGAAAGATATCCTTGCAGGTGATTGTGATCGATCTATCCTATTCAAACCCCCATCCTCTGTACCTACCCAAATAATTCCGGCATGATCCTGCGCGATTGCCGTAATGGATTCACTTGTGATTCGGTTCGGCGAGTTAAAGTCACTGCGGAAATGAGTCACGTTACCATTAGAATATAAATTTAATCCTTTTTTTGTTCCGGCCCAAACATCGCCGTTTGCTTCAACGAATAACACGGTGATCCAATTATCACTTAATCCAGTAATATTCTCGATCACAAAATCCGTTTTCCCGGAAACTTCCTTCGTGGTCAATTTATTCAGCCCGTTTTGCGTGCCAACCCAGATATTTCCGTTTTGGTCGGCGTAAAGCGCATTCACGCTATTATGACTGATATGATCGGGCTGGGATGTATCGGCCAGAAAGTGAGTAAAAACGCCGGTTTTGCGATCAAATCTATTGAGCCCTTTATTGATAGTAGCAACCCACAAATTCGATAAAGTATCTTCACAGATGGCCGTGATCCAATTATCCGATAAGGACATCGGGTCGGTAGGAACGGTTTTATACACCGTAAACACGTACCCGTCGAATTTGTTAAGCCCGTTGCGAGTACCAAACCACATGTACCCCCTGCTGTCCTGCAGAATGGAACTAATGGTGCTTTGCGACAAGCCATCGCTGCCTGTCACTTGGTCAAATCGCACAGAATTCATCTGTGCATTGACTACGGATGGCTGTATTCCGATAACCAGAACCATCATGATAGCTTTTATTAATCTCATACGGATATATTCTCCATTTACCTTTATGAATACTATTTAAAATAACCTCAGGACGCCGGGAGAGGAAGTGAAAAACTAAATACGGAACCCTTTCCTTTTTCACTTTCGACCCACACTCTGCCTCCATGCATTTCTACAACTTTTTTTACGATAGCCAGCCCGAGCCCGGTGCTGCTTTCGCCGCCTGTAGGGCGCGCGCTCAATTTCTTAAAACTGACAAAAACATTTTTCAGATCGTCCTGGCTAAACCCCTGTCCGGTATCTTCGACGTGAATAACAACCGCATCGGCATCCCGCAGACATGTAACAACAACATTTCCTCCAGGAAAAGTAAATTTAATTGCATTGCTGATAAGATTATCTAACACTTCTGAAATCCGGGCCCAATCGGCATTTATCTCCAAGCGGTCGATATCCTTATTAAAAATCATTCGGATATTTTTCTGTAAAGCGGAGCGCTGGTGCAGTTTCTCGCGTTCCTCTAAAATCTCCATGAGGTTTATTCTCTGCGTATTCATATGCACTTTACCTGACTCTATAGCTGAGATATCAAGCAATTCTGCGATCAGACGGTTCATGTGCTCCGACGTTTTGATCATCGACTTCAGGTCGTCTTTACTTTCTTCCGAATCGAAAACATTATTTTCCAGATCCTCCAGCATGATTTTAAGATATCCGTTGATCGTTCCTAACGGGTTGCGCAGATCGTGTGCGGCGATACCCAGAAATTCGTTTTTCTTATCATTGAGTAATTTAAGATCTTCCAAAAGGCGAGTCTTTATAAAGGCAGAAATAAAGTGTTCCTTGAGACTTATCAAAATTCCAAAATTTTCGTCATTAAAGGCATTTTCATCCGTCATGTTATCAAAAACCAAATAACCTTCGACCGTATCTTTTATTCTGATCTTCATGATCAACATACATTTCGGATAAGGCATGTGCGTCATTTTTTCAGACCCGGCCTGACGAAAAACATTCCTCACAATAGATATGTCTTCCGCTACGACTTTCGCTTCCTTACCATACCTTGCTTCAGCTTCTTCCGGGGTCAATGTAATATGCTGCAACTCCTGCATATCCCATCCCGCGCTTGCGACGTATCTAAACACACGTCGGTTGTTATCATAAGTCAGGGCACAAGCTCGTTCCACGTATTTAATCTGAGTGCTTTTTTCTAGAATAGATTGAAGCACGTCCGCAAAATTAAATTCCGAATTTATCGATTTGACAATTTCATTTATCTTTTCCAGCTCGTCTTTGCTTCGTTTGAGTTCGGCGGTACGTTCTGCAACCTCTCTTTCGAGTACAAATTTTTGAGTTTGAATGTTTCGAATTCGATAGTTATAACCTGCGTAGATAATAAGAGACAGTACGGTGACCGTAAGAATGATGAACCACCATGTTTTCCAGAATGGCGGTACAATTACGATTTTGATCACAACCGGATCTTTCGACCAAACATTGTCATTATTCGAGCCGTTGACCTTAAAATAATAGGTGCCTGGATTCACGTTAGTATACGTTGCATAACGGCGATAGCCTGCATTACTCCATTCAGGATCAAATCCTTCCAACATATATTGGTATTGATTTTTCTCGGGCAGGGTAAAATCAAGAGCGGCAAATTCAAAAGAAAAGAAATTATCTTTATATGAGAGCTCTATCGCACTTATGTCCTGCAATGCGCGGCCAAGATAGACCGGTTTGTCAAACTTTCTGAATTCCGTGATCACGACGACCGGAGAAAAAGGACTGCCTTTCACATCGTCCGGGTCAAAGAAATTAATACCGCCGACGCCTCCGAAATACATTCGCCCTTTCCTGTTCTTATAATAGGCGCCCTGGCCGAAAATATTGCTCTGAAGCCCGTCGTGCACATCGTAATTTCTGAACGAGCTCCAGTGCTCGTTTTCCATTCCATTTCCTAGTGAATGCGGTGAATGCACATTGAACTTACTGAGTCCTTTATTCGTACTGATCCATAGATTCCCTTTTGCATCAATCAGAATGCCGTGCACTACATCGTTGGCCAATCCGTCATTCGTTGTAATTCGCGTATTTTTTTCCGTTTGAATGTCGAAACGATTGAGCCCGCTGCCTTGTGTTCCAATCCATATTGTCCGTCCATCGGGATCCGCTGCAATGGATAAAATATCATTGCCGCTAATGCTGTTCACATCGCTATCAGTATGCATATACCTAACGAACCGCTCTGTTTTCTTATCAAATCGATTTACACCGCCGCCGTACGTGCCGATCCACAGGTTACCGTTCCTATCCTCTGCGATTGCTCGAACTTCGCTGCTGCTTAAACTCTGTGGATTGTTGGAAGCATATTGGAAAGATTTGAATAACCCCGTCATCGGATCAAATCTGTTCAGTCCTTTATAGGTACCTATCCAAAGAATGCCGTCGTCGTCTCCGTGAATCACTCGCACGCGATTATCGCTGAGACTCGCGGAATTTTTCGGATCGTTTGTGTACCGTTTGAATTTCCCGGTTCGCGGGTCTAAACGATTTACACCGCCGCCGCTCGTGCCGACCCAAATATAGCCGTCTGTATCCTGGAAAATTCCGCGGGTAAAATTGCTGCTGATGCTGTTGGGGTCAGTCCGGTCATTCACATAATGAGTAAAACGATCGTTTGCGACATCGTATCTGTCCAGGCCTTTATCCGTACTAATCCAAAGGATATTACCCTCTTTTTTTTCTTCTTCGTAAATCGCCCACACACGATTATCAATAAGACTGTTGGCATTGGCTGGATTATTCGAGATGAGATTGAATTTTGAAGGTTTGAGATCCAGTTTGTTCAATCCACCTCCGCGAGTCCCTATCCACAAGTTATCGGTTCTATCTGCGTAAATGACCCGCACGTCGTTTTGACTCAGACTGTTCGGATTAAAAGCTTCATTCGTAAACTGAAAAAGACGGTCAGTTTTCGGATCGTATTTTATCAGTCCGCTTTCTAATGTTCCGAACCATATAAAACCGTTCTTGTCTTCATATATCGAATTGATGTTATTATTAGGGCTGAGATATCTAGTGCACTCCAAGGTTTCTGAATCCATTCTGTTCAACCCGCTTTGCGTTCCGACCCAAAGTTGTCCCACACGATCAACATAAAGAGAACGAACAAAGTTGTGACTTATGGATGTGCTGTTTCCGGGTATATTTTTATAAGTAATAAATCTGTTTTGTGTTGAAGCGGCAGAGAGTTTATTTAATCCGTCGTTGGTTCCAAACCATAAATTCCCGGATGAATCTTCTGCAATAGCCCATATACGATCATGGCTAATGCTGGACGGATTCGACGGATCGTGTTTAAATACCGAAAAAGTTTCCTTTTCTATATTAAAAAGATTCAGGCCTCCGCTGTACGTTCCGACCCAAAGGTTCCCTTTGCTGTCTTCAAAAAGCGTTTGCACTCGATCATCGCTGATACTTTGAGACTTTGATGGATTGTGTTTATAATGATAAAATTTTTCGTTCGCCGGGTCGTATCGATCCAGCCCGCCTCCCCAAGTGGCCAGCCAAAGGAATCCATACCGATCTTCCAGTATTGAGCTTATATTGCCATTGGCGATTGAATTCGAATCCATAGGATCATGCATAAAGGTCTTGATCTCATATCCGTCGTATCGGTTAAGGCCACCTTCCGTCGCAACCCAAAGGAATCCTTTTCGATCCTGCAGAATGGAATACACCGTACCGTGGGACAATTCCTGCTCAAGTGAAATATGGTGGAATTTGACGTTGCCCTTTTGTGCTAACAAGAAGCCGCGCGCGCTCAGGAAAATAAGTATGAAGATGATCAGAATTTTACGTATCATAAATTTTCGAAACGTTGCTTCGTCAAATTTTGATCTGAGGGAAGTATTATATAAAAATAGGTGACTTAAATTTATTATTAAGCGGTTATATGAGTTCGGATAAGACTTAGCGTAGCTGAATTAATTTAGGCAGAGGAGGGGTTATTATCAATAGCTATTAAGAATTTTTGACCTGTTGTCATTATGTAGTAGGATGAATCGGCAGTGAGAAACTGAAGGTCGAACCTTTTCCTTTTTCGCTTTCTACCCAGACGCGACCGCCGTGTTTTTCGACGATCTTCTTCACAATGGCTAATCCCAAACCCGTGCTGACTTCTCCGGCCGTTGGCCGGGCACTGAGGCGTTTAAACGAACTGAATATTTGTTGTAAATCATTCTCATTCAAGCCTTGTCCGCTATCCTGAACACTCGTGATAACCTCGTTAATCTTCAATTCACAAAAAACCCACCTGAAAACATATTTGTACGCATTGAAGTAGATACCCTCGGGAGTCGGCCAAATATCCCACACGTCAGAGAATTCGCGGTACGATTGAGGTACCTTATCCAGCATGGAAACGAACTGCAATTGGCCGATAGAATCGGGCGAAAGAAAGCCGAAATCACCTTTAGCCCCGACGTAAATTCGCCCCGTAGTATCTATCGCCAGTGACCGTACGACCGTATGATTCGGAATGACTATAAGGCGCCAACTAACACCATCATATTCGAGAACCCCTTCATTGTTTCCAAAATACATTACGCCGCGATGATCTTGCACAATGGACCAATTCTGTGTGCCCGTGTTGTAATCTTTCGTGGTGTAATTTCTCTGAAAAGGACGGCCTATTTCTTTTGAATAAGTATCTGTTGACTGCGCGATCAGATGAGGAATTGATCTGGCAAAAAAATAGATGATGAGAATCCAATAATACATAACTCTCTTTCACCGCACGGAGTGATGAAAAACCGTGTAAGACTTCATCCGAAAAAAACAGGGAATACCACCGCTTGTCTGCACAAGCGGATTTTGGAAAACCAAGTTAATCACAAATTCGTGTGATATCTTCGTTCAAGTAATCTTTTAATACAAATCTTGTGTATTTAAGAAATCTTCACTTAGCAGGTTATTTGAGTTTTGAGATTAGTTTCTAAACGTTTAGACATGATATTCAGAGTAGTATGTTAAATGTAGGCAGAAGAGGGGTTATTATCAATGACTTTTAAGAATTTCCGGATCGCGGGTGAATTGACGTTCCGTTCATTTCTTGCTTTCTTCAAGCGTTCTTCTCAGAATGGGCAGAACGGCCTTATCCTTTTCAGCTCCGATTTCTTCTTTCACTTGAATCAGGCTTCGGAGAGTGTGAACCTTGATCGAATAGGCTTCCAATTGAATCGGTTCTGTTTCGGAATCGAAATCCTTAAACTCTCTTCTATTTCCGATGCTCCCCAACACATTCAACGGGCCGAATTTGGTCATCAAAAGATGATGTCCTGCACCGCCCAGTGCAGACAACTCGGGAAAGATTTTAATATCCGTTCTTGTTCTATAAAACGCGCCTATCTCGCGTAATGCGTCAAAGAGATTATATAAATTCTTTTCAGAACGTTCGTGCACAATGTCAAGATCAAAAGTCGTTATGGGAGCCCCTTGAATCACAGCAGATACGCCACCGGTTACAAAAAATTTGACATTATGATTTGTTAAGATTTCAAGGATCTTTATAAAATCAGGGTTCATGGCGTTTTTTTCTTAGAAGAAAAATATTTTTCAATTGGCTTTGAAGCGTTTCTACTCTTTTTTGAGGAGAGAGGGATAGCATCCAGCGGATTAACGTGAGATCCACGCCGTCTGAACTGATGATCGGTTCATTTCCTTTTTCAATAATTTCTGGCTGATCGGTGTTGTTCATTATGGTGTGAACGAATAGGTTTATTCTAATATTGCATTCTTTAATTCCGTCTCAAAATCCACGATCTCCTTAATATTATTTAAAAACCAAGGATCAATATAAGAATGTTTGTGAATGTCCTCCACCGTCATTCCCAGCTTCATCGCATCACGGATCGCGAAAATACGTTGGGCGTTGGGGACGCGTAATAGTTTGATAACATCCTTCAGGATCGCCTGACGCATTTTATCATCGGCGATATCAATGTCACATACATCTTTCCCATCGGCGCCCAGACCGTAACGTCCGTTTTCAAGCGAACGCAACGCTTTTTGCAGAGACTCTTTGAAATTACGCCCGAACGACATTGCTTCGCCAACCGACTTCATCTGAACATTGAGCGTCGTATTAGCGCCGGGAAATTTTTCAAAATCCCAACGCGGAATTTTTGTAACCACGTAATCTATAGTTGGCTCGAATGAAGCGGGCGTTTTTTTGGTGATGTCATTCGGAATTTCATCCAATGCGTATCCGACGGCCAATTTGGCTGCGATCTTTGCAATAGGAAATCCCGTCGCTTTGGATGCAAGTGCGGAACTGCGCGATACGCGCGGATTCATCTCGATCACGATCATATCGCCGTTCTTTGGATTTATCGCAAACTGAATATTCGACCCGCCGGTCTCCACGCCGATCGTACGAATAATCTTCATGGCCGCATCGCGCATTTTCTGGTATTCCTTATCCGTCAATGTCTGCGCGGGGGCGACGGTGATGGAATCGCCGGTGTGGACTCCCATGGGATCGAAATTTTCTATCGAACAAATGATAACAACGTTATCCTTGTGATCGCGCATCACTTCAAGTTCGTATTCTTTCCACCCGATCACGGAATCCTCCACGAGCACTTCATTAATTGGGCTTGCGGCCAGCGCCTTTACGATCAGATCGCTGTACTCATCTATATTATACGCAACAGCGCCTCCGGTTCCGCCAAGCGTGAATGACGGACGCATTATGATTGGATAATCAAGCTGCTCTTCCGCTTCCATTCCTTCTTTTACGTCCTTTACAAAAAAACCCTTTGGAACTTTCATGCCGATATTCTCCATCGCGGCTTTAAAAAGTTCCCGATCTTCGGCGGTCTGAATGGATTCAAATTTTGCGCCGATCATTTCAACGCCGTATTTGTCCAGAATGCCTTGTTTGACCAATTCCACCGCCGTGTTGAGCGCGGTCTGGCCGCCCATCGTGGGTAGGAGCACGTCGGGACGTTCACGCTCGATAATTTTCTCGACCATTTGGGGGGTAATAGGTTCAATATAGATGCGGTCGGCCGTTTCCGGATCGGTCATGATCGTCGCAGGGTTGCTGTTGATCAGAATAACCCGATAGCCTTCTTCTTTCAAAGCGCGGCAAGCCTGTGTGCCGGAATAATCAAATTCGCAAGACTGGCCGATCACAATGGGCCCGCTGCCGATGATCAGAACGGACTTTATGTCGGTTCGTTTTGGCATTTTCTTAATGAATAATGAAGAATGAGTAATGAATAATAAGGTTCATTTTTTTATTCAGGTGGTTTTTAGAATTAAGCCAATAATGGGCTTCTTTCGCTTCTTTGTAAGCAATTGAAATTTTGTTCGAGAAATCGGCCTTAGAAATACAGCCATCTGCTTCTTCTAATTTTACGCCAATCGAAGTAGCCGTTTCGCAAAATTTGCTTTGTAAAGAATATTTTCTTTTTTCTCTTCCTTCAAAAACTTATATAAATTTGCGATTCTAATTGCAAAAGCGAATGACATTTCATTAATTACATTTTCTTTCCTATTATTCAATAATCATTATCCATTATTCATTATACTAAGTATTCTCTTCATCAGTAAAATTAACAGGCTCTCCATTCTGCTCTTCAAGTTTCAAAGCCGACGTATCTATTTTGATCGGCTCTTCATGATTACATGTCATACATAGAAGATAGTCGCCTTTACGTTTGGTGATTTTCTTGACCATGTATGCGGCATCGCAATGTGGACAACGCTCATTCACCGGTTCATTCCACAAAATAAAATCGCAGTTCGGATAATTTGCGCAGCCATAGAAAAATTTTCCGAAACGCGATTTGCGGCGAACAATCTGTCCTCCGTCTTTAGGGCAAATAATGTCGGGAACGATGTCGAGAATCGGCTTGGTCGTCTTGCAAGTTGGGTAATTAGAACACGCCATAAATTTACCGTACTTACCGATCTTGATCACCATCGGGCTTTCGCATTTGGGACATTTCTCATCTGTCATTTCCGGCTCCGGCGGAGCTTCGCCATCCTTCGCAAGCTTTTTGATATTTTTGCAATCCGGATATCCGGAGCAGGCCATAAATTTTCCGTACCGGCCCCACTTGATAATCATCGGCTTGCTGCAGAGTTCGCACACCTCGTCCGTCTTTTCCTGCATCGACTCTTTGACTTCGGCCTTTTTCGATTCAACCTCTTTCATGTTTTTAGCGAATGCACGGTAGAAATCGTCCAGAACCTTTTTGTATGAAAGTTCGCCTTCTTCGATCTTGTCGAGTTCTTCTTCCATCTCTGCGGTAAACTTGATATTAAACAGCTCCGAAAAATAATTGCTCAATATATGATTGACCGATTTACCAAGTTCCGTCGCAAAAAGCTTACGTTCTTTGATCTCGGCGTATTCGCGATCTACGATCGTACTTACGATCATAGCATACGTGCTCGGCCGGCCAATACCCAGTGTGTCGAGTTCCTTGATAAGCGAACTTTCAGTGAAGCGCGCGGGCGGCTTGGTAAAATGCTGTTCAGGTAACAGCTCCATCAAATTAAGTTTGTCGTTAATTTTCAAGTCCGGTGGAAGCAGCGCGTTGACTTCGTCATCATCGCCGTTATCGTCTTTTTTATCGCCTTCATCGCGGCCTTCTTCATATACCTGCAAAAAGCCGCGGAATTTCATGATAGAACCGGTCGCACGGAACAAATATTCGTCCGCCGTAATGTCGATCGTCGTTTGATCCATGATCGCCGGCATCATCTGCGACGCGACGAAACGATTCCACACCAGTTCGTATAATTTTAATTGCTGCGGGGTGAGATATTTGGCGATCAATTTCGGCGTGTAGGCGACGTTGGTCGGACGGATCGCTTCATGCGCGTCCTGCATATTGGCTTTTTTATTTTTGAATTCGTTGGGTCCCGGCGGCAGAAATTCTTTTCCAAAGGACGCGTAAATAAATTCACGCAAGGATGCGACAGCCGAATCCGCGACGCGCGTGGAGTCCGTACGCATATACGTAATAAGGCCGGTCAAACCTTCTTCGCCCAGCTCAACGCCTTCGTATAACTGCTGCGCAATCATCATGGTCATTTTCGGGGAGAAACTGTTTTTCCGCGACGCTTCCTGCTGGAGAGAACTCGTGGTAAACGGCGCCGAAGCATTTCTTTTTGTTTCACGCCTGCGGATATCTTTGATGATAAATTCTTTTTTCCGGATGTCCTCGACATAGCCGCGCGCAACTTCGTCACGGTCGATCACCGGTTTTTTTCCGTCGACAAAATGTAATGAGGCCTTAAACGGATCGGAATCCCGCGCCTGCAATTTGGAGTGGATCGACCAGTATTCCTGTGTGATAAATGCTTCGATCTCCGCTTCGCGTTTGCATACTAATTGCAACGCGACTGACTGCACGCGGCCGGCGGAGGTTCCGCGCCGGATCACGGTCCAGAGGAACGGGCTCACTTTGTACCCGACGATACGATCGAGCACGCGGCGCGCCTGCTGCGCTTTGACCAACTTGTCGTCGATTTTGAGCGGATGCGCCATCGCCTCTGCAATGCCGGATTTGGTAATTTCATTAAAGAGAACACGTGAAATTTTCGGATTATTTTTATCGATTTCTCCCGCAATATGCCATGCGATCGCCTCTCCCTCGCGGTCAGGGTCGGTTGCGATAAAAACTTCCTGCGTCGAAGCCGCCATGGTCTTCAGTTTGCGAATTACGTCCTGTTTGCCGTCAATAATACGGTATTCGGGCGTATATCCGTTCTCTACGTCAATGCCTAATTTAGTCGAAGGAAGATTCTTGATGTGCCCGATCGACGCTTCTACGACAAAATTACTTCCGAGATATTTATTGATGGTTTTTGCTTTGGAAGGCGATTCGACGATAACGAGAGATTTACTTCCGCGTTTTATATTTTTGTCAATTTCAATTTCGATATGATCCTTGACCGTTTTCGTTTTCTTGAAGCCCCCCCGTTTACCTTTTGAATATTTTGAGGGCGCTTTGGAATCCGCAGCTATAGGTTCTTCTGCTTCTGCTTTTGCTTTGGCTTTTACGGACTTAGGCAAGACTGTTTTTTTCTTTTTAATTTTTTTTTCCGGCATGAAAAAACTTTCGATAATCGTATTTGTAAAATAAAATTATTTAAAAAAATTTTTCTAATTTATAAATAAATGATGCAAATGCAAGGTTATTTATTATGACAGCGATGAACAAATAATAATTTGTTTAAAAAAAACCGTATACATACATTGTCCCAACCGATTCTTTTCAATAAAACACCCATGAGCATGAGCCGACGAAATAGCCTTCTGGCGCTGATCTTTTTAGCGGCGCTTGCTTTGTCCACGTACTTGATTCGAATTAATTACACCTCGGTCGAATACGTTTCTCCTGGGCAAATTCCATTGACTTCAGACACAACGAAAGCGCGTGAATGGTTTGTGACCGGCGCAAAGTTGACCGATCAGAGCAAGTATGATAGTTCGTTGAGTTATTTTGCGGACGCCTCCGCGATCTATAAGGAATCCGGATTATGGGAAGACTATGTTAATAGTATGAATTATCTCAATGACAACTACCGCCGTCTAGGAAAATATGATACCTCTTTTGTACTCTTAACAGCAACGATCGACACGGCGCTGCACCATCTTGGTGAAATGCATGCATCCACGGCCATGGCGATCAACAAGCTCGGATTGTGGTATCGGGACAATGGGGAATATGAAAAAGCGCTGGAATCCTTTAATCGAGCATTATCCATACGCCTCAAAGTATTACCGACAGATCACATGGATATTGGATGGAGCTATAATAATATAGGTCTTGTGCAATACGATAATGGAAATTTCAATTCTGCTCTTCGCAGTTATCAAAAAGTCATTCCCATATTTATAAAAAATCTTGGTGAGAAGAGCGGACAGTTGGCTGTACTGTATACCAACATCGCTAATACACTGCAACTCAAAGGCGATCAAGAAAAAGCCTTAGATTATATCAGTCTTTCATTAGAAATACGAATACAACTTTTTGGTCCTGATCACGTAACGCTGGCTCACAACTACACCGTCATTGGAAATATATATTTAGGGAAAAGAGATTTTGACAAAGCATTCAAATTTTATAATCGAGCTCTTTCAATCAGTATGAATACTTTAGGTGAATTCCATCCCAACATTGGGCATAATCTTTATAATTTGGGTTTTGCTTATAAGGAAGCGGAGCAATCTGAGAATGCGTTGCTTTTCTTCAGAAAAGCATTGTTCATGTGGGAAAAGAAATTCGGTTCTCAACATCCTTTAGTTGCTCGGGTTTGCGACGAGATAGGAGTTCAACTTCTCACGCAGACACATTATGACAGCGCCTTGTTTTATTTTAACAGGGCGCTCCTGATATGGACAGAAAAGCCCGGAAGAAAAGGATTCCGCCGCGCCTATGAATTCAGTCACATTGGAACCACATATTTGAAAAAGGGAAAATTCAATGATGCGCTGAGATACTACGATCTTGCTTTATCTATAAACAAAGAATATTACGGTGAGAAACATATTGAGGTATCTCAGTCCTATTCGGATATAGCTGATGCATATGTGAGTGTCCGAGATTATAAAAATGCACTCTGGTATAATACGCGCGCCATTGAAGCGTTGGTATTGAACGAATCGAAAGAAACATCAGAAATGATAACGGTGAACGCAGTCAGACTGCTATTGGCTTTTGACATGAAAGGCGATATTCTGCGCGAAATCTATTACAAGAAAACGCTGCGGCAGGAAGACCTGCGGAGGTCATTTTCTGCATATGAATCCGCAGTCCTTTGGTTGGATAAAATTCGCCGCGAATATTCTTCAGAAGATTCAAAATTATTACTCGGTAAAAAAATGAACCAAATCTTTGAAAAAGGAATCAGCACGGCGTACGACCTTTTCACTTTGACCCGAGATAGTTCATTTGTAGAAAAGGCGTTCCTTTTTTCTGAAAAAAGTAAAGCTGTTATACTGACCGAAGCCATTATCGATGAGAAGGCCAGAATAAATGCCGGTATCCCCGATTCACTGCTCGATTATGAAAATCAATTACGGGCGCGTATCGGTTTCTATAACAAGAAACTCTTTGCTGAGCAAAATGAAGACGAATTTGGAAGTAAAAAGTATCGTACGATCCAGGATAAAATATTTGCATTGACCACCGAATATGAAAAGCATTTGCGGCTTATCGAAGAGTCCTATCCTCAATACTATGATCTAAAATACCGTTCTTCGGTCATCTCACTGGAAGAGTTACAAAAAAATATTCCAGACTCCTCTGTTTTGTTGGAATATTATCTCGGTGATCGACAATGTTTCGTATTTTGTATTGACAATAATCAGTTCCGGTGGGTTGCATTGGACACAGATTCAATAATTCTAAAGCAAATTAACAATATGCGCAGAGGAATTGAAACACAAGATTTTAGATCCTACTCGGAATCGGCCTATTATTTATACAATCGCCTGATTAACTCCATTCGGATTACCGATGCCACCCATCTCATCATCATACCCGACGGACTCTTGTCTACAATTCCTTTCGAAGCCTTGCTCACAAAACCTGCCGGTGAAAGTATGGATTATTCCGATCTCGCCTATTTGATCAAAGATTTCAATATAAGCTACGCCTACTCTTCTACTTTACTGTATCAAAATTTAGATCTTCAAACAAATCTAAAAAATAATTTGATCGGATTCTCCCCTTCTATCTTCAAATAATATTACTTTTAGAGTCCTGTTTGCGTATTCGCCGGCCAGCATTTGAAAATTTTTTTATGCAATTTCTATAAACCAGCCGTCTTATGAGTACATAAACTAAATTTCCAAACTTAGAAGGAGAATGGTCATGAAAAACTCAAAAGTGATTGCAGTATGGTTTTATTTATTTTTAATTCTCGCTATCGCAGCATGCGGCGGTTCGGAGGGCATTGTCAATAGTAATTCATCTAATAAAGAAGCGGCTGCCGATCAGGAAATAAACAACGATGGTAATGACGGTATACACTATTTTGACACGCCGACTGACGGTGGCGGTACCGGGGGAAATTAGTATAGAAAAACCTTCTTTCGGGTCATTGATTTTCGCAGAGTTAAAAAAGTCACGACGAAGATTACTGCGACTAGGCTAAAGAACCAATATCCACCGTCATCGCCGGGCGGCGTCAACTTCAGCGGTTTGGTATCGCCGATCGTGACAAGGCCCGCCCAATAGTAGGGATTGGACAAAACCGGATCACGGCTGTTAATAAAAAATAGTTTGGCATCGCGCAAGGCAGCATCTTTCGAGCTGCCTTGCGCCAATCCCTCGTAAAATTTATTGACGATGACGGAGGTCGATTTGTCATCTATGGCCCAGAGGCTCATAACTACACTGGGACAGCCGGCATAGACAAATCCGCGCGCAAGACTCATCATGCCTTCGCCTTTTACGCTCTTCCCCGTTCCGGTGTAACAGGCGCTGAGCACAGCCATATTGGCGTGCAGCCGCATGTAATACAATTCATACAAATGCAAAAACCCGTCTTCCTCCGATTCCGGGTTTTTGGAAAATACAAATTTCGAATACAGCGGTTCCTTATCGTCCAGAATAACGTGCGTGGCGAGATGAATGATTCCAAACCGTCCTGCATTCTGCTTGAACGCATCTTCGGTTGCGTTTCGTCCGACATAGAGATCGCTTTGAACCAACCCGGAGGCGTTGGTCAGCTCTTTCTCCGCCCATGGCAGATCGCGTAAGCGCAGGGTGTCTCTTGATTTATCCACATTCTCATCCTGGCCAAAAACATGAAATTGTAAAAAGAAAATACCGATGCAACATAGCCGGATGAAATATTTTTTCTTAATCATATCGTGCGTTCATAAAGGAAATTTAATGGCTCGCTGTTGATTTTAGCGGGAAGGTTCCCAGCATGTCGTTCTGTAAGAATCTTTTTAGTTCCTAAGAAAAAACCTCCATACAACAAGGAAATCCCCTTGGGTCATTAATTCTTTAAGACATTTACTCTCAGCGAAAGACCGGTTCACCTCTGATCCAATTACTCATTGCTCGTATTCATTCTTTCTTTGCCGTGGAGTTCCTTCTTTAATTCAAAAAAGATTCCTACAGAACGACATAGCCGGCCATGCCGATCAAGAAAGAACCCTTTATTCGTTCTTGATTCGTTCCAGAAGTGATCGGGCTGAATCCGTGAAGTAACCGTTTTTATTCACAACCCTTACAAGAATAGTTTTCGCCTCATTGATATTATCGAGTTTCAGATTCGCTAACGCAAGATACCACTCCGCCGCATCGGCAATACGTGTGTCTTGAGAATAGGAAGCCTTCTGAAGATGCGCTATCGATTCCAGATCATCGTTAGATATCAACGCGCTTATACCGCAGTATAAATGCGCAGAAAGATTATTCGGGTTCTGATCGATAAATTCGCTTAGCATGCCTTTCGCCAGCGTGTAATCCTCCAATTCATACGCAGCCATTGCTTCTTCCAGTAAAGTCTCCTGACTTTGACTGCGCGACAGAGGGATAGTATTGGAATATGGCTTCAGGTACTCATCGGCAAGTTGACGGTTGGGATCATGCGACATCCAATAGCCGAAGCCGCTGAAAGCAATAAGTACGAGCGCAGCGGCGGAATAGTAAGCCAACTTCGATCCGCGCCGTGCCGGAACGGAACGAAGGAACTTCTTTTGAATCTCCCGACGGGTTTGTTCCAGATGGCTTCGGAGTTCTTTCTCTGAATTAAATTTACGCGCTCCGGCAATAAGATCGTAACACAGATCGCATTCAGTAAAATGATTTTCAATCTGAAACCTTTCTTCGTCCGCAATCTTGTGAAATAGATATCTGATGATATCCTCTTCCGTAAGACATGAATTGGCATCATGGCCGGCGAAATTATTGCCGACCGCGCGGTTAGACTTTAGATGTTTTAACATGAACCCCCCTTTTTTCTAAATACATTATAATATTTCTTCGGGCGTTTTGAAGGCGGCTACGCACCTTATCCATATCCCATTGTTTTATTTCCATGATCTCATTATAGCTTTTTTTCTTAAAATAGAACAATTTGACACACTCTTTTTGCTCCGGGTCTAACTTCCTTACTGCTTCTTGAAGTAATTCGACCTGATCCTCATTGGTACCCATAAGACGGTCAAATTGGGGAAATTGCATAAATAAATTTTCATCATCATCGGAAATAGGAACAAACTCACATTGAATGTTATTGTTTTTGTTAACTTTGTCCAAACAAAAATTTTTTGTTACATGATAAAGCCACGATTTGAAATTCTTAACGTCAATTTCCACGAGCTTGTTTGAAATTTTGGTAAAGATCTCGATGGCGGCATCGTCAGAATCAACCTTGGTTTCAAAATATTTATTGCAGAGAAAGTAAACCAAATAGGCATAACGACTAAATAATTCACTGAGATAGCGTTCGTCCCGTGAATGACGATACGACCCTATTAATTCTCCGTCGGTAAAGTTCCTGAATTTTTCAAACGATAAAAACATCTCTCAAACCGTCAGTTTTAACAAATCGAATTACAAAATTATTCGGGTGTAAGTTTTTATTTTTAAATACTTTAATTGCGTTAAATCAATAAATTTAAAAAAATATTTATGCAATTTTCACATTTTCCCGTCTTATGTACAAGAGAGTGACTCAAATACTACTTACAAAGGCGAAACCATGTTACCTGAAATAATAACCAAAGTCTACACCATGAATAACCTGCAGAATTACACTCCATCTCCAGCACATAATTCCGGAGACCCGGCGCCGCCTTACGAAATGGATGAGATCATGTTGATGTTTGGCGACATATTCGATTGCATTAATAACGACGGCACCATAAAACCCAAATGGGAACTTGATCAAATGGGCCTGGCCTATCTTCCTTTTACCATTCCGCTGGCCGCGTGTCCGTCTATTGAAGTGGACAAAATATACTGCCATAAAAAACTAATTTCAACCTTTACGAATGTTTTTCGGATCATTCATGAAAGAAACCTCAGGCCGTATGTTCGCTCGTACGGCGGTTGTTTTAACTATCGCAGTAAATACAACGATTCCAGGTTATCCACGCACAGCTGGGGCATCGCGATCGACCTCAATCCCGAAACCAATCTGCCCGGCACTCGCGGCGATATGCATCCGGAGATCGTGGAAATATTCCAGTCTTATGGATTTGAATGGGGCGGCAGTTGGAAAAGAAGAGAAAAAAATCCGATGCATTTCCAATGGTGCACAGGTTATTAATACTAAATTCTCATGGGTCTCTAACTAGTCACATAATCAGCTAAGGCCGGTCCTGTACTGGGATTGGAATTCTGCTCTATCATTTCTAAACCGGCTTGGCCGGGCCTGCTGATTAGTTCTCGTTCCAATTTGTTTAGAAATTAGTAAATCTATCCATAATACAAATTACATTTCCCCATGACAGTCAGTTCACCTCACCCGCGAACGACCCGGGTTCGTTTCATCACCGGCATGGTATGTACTCGGCCCGGGCTCTATATATTTGATCGATATGCCGATCATTCCGACCAACCCAGTCCCGCATCCGATGAAATCAATATCACATTACGACAAGGCAATGTTTTTCCGCCGGTGCGTTCCGCAGGCAAATCGGCGTGGTGGAAATGGGATAGAGAAATTTAAACACAACACAGAATCCCGAACTATTTGGAAGACAGCATTTTTTAAGGGAGATGTCTATGCCGGAAAGAATCTTGTATTATGCGACCAACCGAAAACACGAAGGCGATCGTTGGAAGCCGACCGGGTATGGAACAAAATTCAGCGACGACGGGCTGGAAAATTTACGGTTTGGTAAGGTCACTGTTTCGGCCGACGAAGCAAAAGTAACAAAATTTGCGAGTTCGGATACCGGGAAGATCGGAACGGGAGACGGCGAAGCCATGAGCAAATATTTTACCGGCGTTGCCGGAAGCGCTGACATTCGCGCATTCGAGGAATCGATCGATCCGAAGATCGCCGATACCGCTCAGGATGCAAAACTCGGTTCCGCCGCGATGTTTAGCGAAATGAAATCGATCATGATGGAAGCGACCGATGTGCTCGTGTACATACACGGGTTTAACGTGTCATGGCAGAGCGCCGTCGGATCGGCCCTCGGCCTTCAGGAAATGCTGCGTCAGAGCAAGGCAGCCGATCGGGCGCAAAACGTTGCCGTCGTACTCTTCACCTGGCCCTCGGACGGAAAGGCGCTCCCGTTCGTGTCCTACAAATCCGACCGTACGGAGAGCAAGGCTTCCGGTTACGCGTTTGCGCGCGGATTATTGAAATTACGCGACTTCCTGATGAAGCTTAAACATACTCTTCCGCCCGAACAGCTCTGCAAACAAAACATCCATCTCCTGTGTCACTCGATGGGTAACTATGTTCTGCAAAATTCGCTCCGCCGCTTATACGACTTCACTCCGGGTTCTGCTCTGCCGCGGATCTTCGAACACCTATTTTTATGCGCGCCGGATATAGACGACGACGTTTTCGAAGCGGGAAAACCGATGGCCATGCTTAGCGAAATAACCGCCCATGTCACGATTTATTACAATCGCGAAGATAAAGCGCTTCACATTTCGGATTACACCAAGGGTAATCCCGATCGCCTTGGAACCAATGGCGCTTCCCATCCTCAGCTATTACACAACAAAATTCATCAGGTCGATTGCACGCCCGTTGTAGACAAAGGATTCACCGAGCACCGTTATTATCTCAGCGGCAACGTCTGCGCGGACATTCGCAAGAGTATCGACGAGATACCTCAGGACGGCAACCGGCCATGGAGACAGGCCACGCATCAGGCCAATGCCTGGGTCATGAAAAGCGACAAATAATTGACAACCTCAAGGATTTTTTACTATGAAATCGCTATGGCAATTATGCGCCGTGGTATCGGTCTATGTTATTTTCATAAATACCGATGGCTTGAACGCACAGAAGATCAAAGACTTCTCA
>WBUR01000016.1 GCA_008933615.1 bacterium
GTCTAGAAGGGGACGTACTGACTCAGATAGTACGTTCCCTCTCCTCATCGAGGAGAGGGACAGGGTGAGGTTGGAGATAAACCATGAACAAAATATTCAATCAAAATGCTCGAAAAGAAAAACGCCGCTCCTTGCGTCGGCGCTCGACCAAGGCAGAACGGACGCTCTGGCAAAACCTGAGAAACCGCGGTTTTGAAGGGTATAAATTCCGAAGGCAAGTCAGTGTCGGTTTTTTCGTGCTGGATTTCTACTGTCCCGAATTGAAACTCGCAATGGAAGTTGACGGATATACTCACGACTCCGATGAGGCCAAAAAATACGATGCGGAAAGGCAGGAGATCATAGAGAACTATGGAGTTCGATTTCTTCATATCCGCGATGAAGAAGTTCATGAAGACATCGAAAAAACACTGAAAAATATCAAAACTGAAATCCTGAAGCGAATTGATGACGACAAAAAACTATGATAACCACGCCCTTCCTCTCAAAATCAAAATACCTCAACGGACTTCAGTGCCCCAAACTGCTTTGGCATTATTACAATGCGAAAGAAGAGATCCCCAAAACCGATGCCGAGACGCAGGCAATATTCGATCAGGGGCATGAGGTAGGTGAGCTTGCGAAAAAACTTTACCCGGATGGGATAGAGGTAGCCAAAGGGCTTGTGGATTTTGAAAAAGTCATTGAGCAGACGCAGAAACTGATCTCTAAACGTAAGCCGCTATTTGAAGCCGCTTTCTTATATAAGAGCGCTTACGCCCGCGTGGACATTCTGAATCCGGTCGAAGACGATGGCTGGGAGATCATCGAAGTCAAAAGTTCTACCAGGGTCAAGGATATTAACCTGCGCGATCTTTCACTCCAGTGGTATACCTATCAGGGCGCCGGGCTTTCGATCAAACGATCTTATATTTTGCACATTAATAACCAGTATGTTCGCAAAGGTGAAATCGATCCCGAAAAACTTTTTACGCTCACCGATATCACGGAAGAAGTGAAAGACCTACTGCCCTTGGTAGAACGTCAATTAGCTGATATGACGGAAACCATTTCGGGCAAAACTTGTCCCGAAGTGGCCATCGGCACCCATTGCAGTACTCCTTACGACTGTCCGCTGCAGCAGAAGTGTTTTGTTTTTCTTCCGGAACATAATTTGTTGACGCTCTATTATATAAATAAAGAAAAAGCCTTTGCACTGATCCACCAGGGAGTGACTGATATTTTGGCGCTGAATGATCGTGTGGAGCTTTCCGATAAACAGAAACTTCAGGTTGAAAGCCTTAGGTCCAAAAAGCCATATTTAAATAAAAGCGGTATTCGCACATTTCTGGACACGCTGGAATATCCGTTATATTTTCTTGATTTTGAAACGATCGGGCCTGCCATGCCGCTTTTTGATAACACGATACCACATCAACCGATCCCATTCCAATTCTCTCTTCATATTCAGCGTTCAGCCGGAAAAGATACCGAGCATTACAGTTATCTCGCGGACGGGAAACATGACCCGCGTCCGGAACTGCTGAAACTGCTGAAAAAACATTTAGGCCATCAGGGGTCGATCATCACGTATAGTGCGTCTTTTGAAAAGGATAAACTGAATCGCGCGTGCGAAGCGTTTCCGGAATTTGCGAAATGGAATGATGGAATTCAGAAACGTATCGTCGACCTGCTTGATCCGTTCAAGGCGTTCCACTTCTATCATTATGATCAAAAAGGAAGCGCATCGATCAAGTCCGTCCTGCCCGTTCTGACCGGAACCGGCTATGAAGGTATGGCGATCTCGGAAGGAGGCATGGCCAGCCGGGAATTTCTGCGCGTAACTTTTGGCGAAAACATAACGGAGGAAGAACGAATGGCCGTTCGAAAAAATTTGGAAGACTATTGTTCGCTCGACACCATGGCGATGGTGGAGATCGTGGAGAAGTTGAGGGAGATGGTGTGATGGTAACCTCATCCCTGTCCCTTCTCCTTGAAAAGGAGAAGGGGACGTACTAACTCAGACAGTACGTTCCCTCTCCTCGTCGAGGAGAGGGACAGGGTGAGGTTGGAGACTAGAACCATGAACAAAATATTCAATCAAAAAATTCAAAAAGAAAAACGCAGGGCATTACGCAAGCGCTCGACACGCAGTGAACATATGCTTTGGCAAAACCTGAGGAATCGCGGGATCGACGGATTCAAATTCCGCCGGCAGTTCAGCGTTGGGCCGTTTGTCCTGGATTTTTATTGTCCGGAATTGAAGCTGGCGATTGAAGTAGATGGTTATTCACACGATTCCGAAGAAGCAAAGAAATACGATGCGGAGCGCCAAGAGATCATTGAAACATACGGCGTCGTGTTTGTTCGTATTCGTGATGAGGAAGTAAAAGAAAATATAGAGCTAGCGATCATTAAGATAAAAGATCAGGTCAAAAAATTAAATCCAACCTCACCCTTTTCTCTCCCTTTGAAATAGTACGTGCCCTGCTCCTCTCCCAGGAGAAGAGATAGGGATGAGGTTGGAGAAAAATTAAATCCGGAGTCAACCTTATGAAAGCAATCACCTACACTCAATACGGATCACCCGATGTGATTCGGTTCGAAGACGTAGAAAAACCCGTTGTCAAAAACGACGGAGTACTGGTAAAAATTTATGCGGCCTCGCTGAATGCGTACGACTGGCATTTTCTCACCGCGGACATATTTCTTGTTCGCCTCATGGGCGTGGGCCTCTTCAAACCCAAGAACCCGCGGCTTGGCGCGGACTTCTCGGGACGTGTGGAAGCGGTGGGGAAGAACGTGACGCAGTTCAAGCCCGGTGACGAAGTGTACGGGGACGCCGCTTCGTTTGGGAATGGCGCTTTTGCGGAATACATAGCCCTGCCTGAAAAAGCAATGGCGCTGAAACCGTCGAATTTATCTTTTGAAGAAGCCGCGGCTGTGCCGATGGCGGCGCTCACCGCTCTGCAGGGTTTGCGCGACGAAGGGAAGATCCAGGCGGGACAAAGAGTTTTGATCAACGGCGCATCCGGCGGAGTGGGAACGTATGCCGTGCAGATCGCGAAATGGTTCGGCGCGGAAGTGACTGCGGTGTGCAGTACGAGGAATATGGATCAGGCGCGCACGCTTGGGGCCGATCATGTTATCGACTATACGAAAGAAAATTTCACGCAAAGCGGCAAGTTGTACGACCTGATCTTTGCGGCGAATGGATATCATCCGCTTTCCGCGTATAAGCGCGCGCTGACGCCGAAAGGCATTTATATCATGGCGGGTGGAACTGGAACTCAGATCTTCTCGGCCATGCTCCTGGGGCCTTTGATGTCAAATAAAGGCGGGAAGAAAATGGGCGGTGTGTCGGCGAAAATAAACCAAAAGGATCTGTTCATTATGAAAGAACTGCTGGAGTCGGGGAAAGTGGTACCGGTGATCGACCGGCGCTATCCTTTAAGTCAGACGGCGGATGCGCTGCGGTATCTTGGAACAGGGCATGCGCGGGGAAAGGTGGTTATTACGGTGGAGAAGTGATGACCGCCCACCCCCGGCTTGTAAAGGCAAAAGATGCAATATTATTTCTGAGCTTTATTGTGTTTTGTATTAAGAAAGTACTTTATATTCTCAGTGAATAGTATTAACGGAGAATTTCTCTTATACGGACATGAAAAAAATTACTTTTCTAATGCTTATTGGGTTGTGTACTGCGAATCTTCTAGCGCAAGAAGAGTACATGGTAGTTTTTTCCGGTGGACTAGTCAGGCCAAACGATTCCAAATCCAAAAAATTCTGGAACCAGGGGAATTCTCTTGATTTGCGTACAAAATTCAAAAAAACGGATTTTGGTGCCATGTTTGCTGAAATAGGATATTTATGGAATCAACTCAAATCAAAAAACAGAATTAATGACCACTCTACGCATAGGAGCGATTTTCTTGTTGGGATTGGCACTGAGCTCAATTCGAAATTGTTAATTTTCAATTTGAATTCGTATTTTAGTGTTGGGGCATTATATGAAAAGAAACCAGCTTATTATAATTTTGATCGGGGAGTTGATCCATATTTAGAAAAAAAAAGCACCGATACGAAATACTATTTTAATTCAAGCATTGGCTTAAGCCGACCCGTTTCTAAGAATTTGGAAATCGGCATCAATTCTCGATTCCTTTTTTCGATACGCGGAGAGCCGCGAGGATTCTGGTTTCCCGTTACGTTGGATTCACGAATTCGCTTTTAGACTTTAATTTTTGTTCACGAAGAAATGTAAGATTGATTCATTGTGTTTTGTAGATTTCCCGGCATATGAAAACATGATTAAATACACAGGCTATTATAATATGATTAAACAATACCTGCTCTTATTATTCAGCGGCGTCTGTTTATATGCTCAAACAGATTCCGTCGTCACGATAGAAATTAATTCCAACTATAAGAATGCTGTTATTTTTGTTGATGACCTCGAGACTTCTTACGTGACACCATCCGGAATTCCCAACATAAGAATAGGAAATCACAAGATCACGTTACGCTGGAACGACCTTCTTAACAATTCCGAATACATTGCTGAAGAGTTCATCGATGTTATGGACAAAGAAACCAACCGTTTCCAAATAGATTTTAAACCGGTCTCCGTCACATTGGTATGCAATGCTGAACAAACCGAGCTCTATCTTAATGGGCGACTTAAAGGTGAGGGCGGCGATCTGGTTATTGATAGGATCATTCCCGGCACTTATAACCTGCGCCTCAAACAGAATTTTGGAATGATGGCTGAGAAACAAGTCTATTTTCCTCCCAATAGCAGCGATTGTCCTCCCGAGTGTTTCATATTTGGTAATCTCCACGTGGTCTCGGAAGAGATCGATAACGTGCCGATTCACATCAATGGAATCAAAACGGATCGGCTCCTGCCTGCAAAATTCAAGAATCTGATTATCGGCGAGTATGAAGTTTCGGCAGAGGTACACGGGAAGCTTATTTCGAAAAGGGTCGTAGTGAAGAAGGACGAAGAAAATTACATACACATAAATCCGAAACAAATGGCAGAAGAAATCAAACAACAGGAATTAGCTCATGAAGCGTTTTTGAAACAGGAGCGAGCTTTGCAGAAGGAGAAAGAAAGAGCTGAAAGAGAACTTAGAAAAAGTCAAGAAGCTTTAAAGCCAAAAGAAAAGCTTCCTTTTCTTGTCGGAATTACTGCGGGACTAAATGGTTCATACACCACGAAATTCTCAGGTGGTAAAAAGATCAATTACGGCAGACTTAACTATGGCGGATTTGTGTGCATTCCTGTCTTTGATCTATTATATGTCCAGAACGAAGTGAGGTATTTTCCAAAGAAATACGACGGGAAGATTACAGCAGGTTGGGAAAAAGAAACCTATACGTGTAACATTTCATATCTCTATGATTTTGTTCTATTGCGGAAGGATTTTCGAAATGGAATCTTTTTTATCGGCGGTGGCGGTATTGGTTTGGCCTTAAATAGTAAGAAAATTCTATATGAAACTGTTAATGACATTGCTCATTACACTAATGACAAAAGCGCCGACGCCGCTTGGGCAATAGGTTTCGGATTTGATCCATCGCATGATTTTTCAATTGAAGTAAGATTTGCCAGGAGCATTGCGAGATTCAAGCCCGCCCATACAGACATCGATGTGCGACCAAAGACTATTTCATTAAACGCGGGATATTACCTGGATATCAATTCAATTTATAAGAAGGTCAAAAAATTATTTTGATATCTGTGTGCCTATTTTATGTTGGGGGCGGCACGGCGTATCCCAAAAAAATCACTTGTCTTTACGCTCGGTCCTAATTAGATTTCATGCTTATCGGGTTGGCTCACAAATGGAAAAGAACACTTCAGTCTGAGCGAAGTCGAAGACTGATTTTACTAAACTTGGTCATGGTTCGACAAGCCTGTCCTGAGCCCTGCCGAAGGGCTCACCATGACGTATGTGAGTAAACCCGATAAGCACATTAGATTTTTATAAACAGTTCACATAGCCCAAAATTAGCTATGCTATTCAATAAACTACTTTTTCAGTGCGGCATTATTGCCGCATCGAGTCTGCTTAGCGGAATGACGTTCAATCATTTTCATGACAACGGATTGGATGTGATCCGAAAACCTGCTGTTAAATCGTCCTATCAACGGATGGAGACGCAGGATCCGAAAAAGAGCAAACAACTTTCCATCGACGAGGCCTACACATTATTCAAGACCAAAGCCGCCGTATTTATCGATGCGCGCCAGGAAGTTCTCTATAAAATGTCGCATATTAAAGATGCGGAATGGATTTACCATCAAAACGCCAAAGAAAATCCGCGCCTGAAGGATTATAAAAAAGATCAACTGCTGATCATCTACTGCGGCGGGCCGAAATGCGAACAGGCCGAGCATTTAGTGAGTGAATTGGAAGAATTAGGTTTCACCGGCGTATTTCTCTTTCCGGGCGGTATGGATGAATGGCGCGCGGCCGGCTACCCCATAGTAGAACGTAACAAAAAAGAATAGCGCGTATATTTAAGAATACGATTTAACGGTATAAGCTCAGATGCTTCGTCTGAGCTTTTTTCTTGTCTATTATTTTTGGAAATCTTACTTTAACTTCCATGATAAAAAGAATCTCTATTCAATCGTCAATTGTGTTATTTGGAAGCCTTTTAGCCGGTTTGGCGTTTAACGGCTTCAACCCGGGCGGCATTTCATTACTGCCGTTACGCCATTCCACGTCAGCTGCTGCATCGGGCAATACGCTGACCCCTGATGAAATTTTAAGCAAACCGGGCCGAACGCTGTCGCTGGCAGAGACGCATGTTTTGTTTGACCATAAGGCGGCGGTATTTATCGATGCCAGGCCCCCTTCATTTTATCAAGCGGAACATATACAGAACGCCATTTCAGTTTATTATAAAACAGCGGGACTGAATCCTGCGCTGGACAAGCTCAAAAAAAATGATCCTTACGTCGTGTACTGCAAAGGCCCCGCATGTAATCAGGCGCAGTTACTCGCCGAGACCATGCACAAGGCAGGATTCACAAAAATATTTTTGTTTCCCGGCGGCATGCAGGAATGGCGCCTCGTACAGTATCCAATGGATCGAACACCCTGAGAGGTAACCCCATGTTGGAAAAAATGAAATTACTAATGCAGGCCTATAACGGCGTCGTTTCCCTCATCGCGCGGGTTATACTGGGCTTAATTTTTGTTTATGCGAGCATTGAAAAAATAACTTACCCGGAGCCGTTCGCTCAGAATATTATCGCTTACGAGATACTTCCGCAGGCGCTGGTCAACATGGCCGCGATATGGCTTCCCTGGCTGGAAATGTTCTGCGGCCTTTTGCTGGTATTGGGAATCTGGGTTCGCGCCAATGCGGCGATTCTCAGTATATTATTGACGCTGTTTATTATCGCCATTGTCTCCGCTTTAATACGAGGCTTGGATATCAGTTGCGGCTGCTTTGAAGTTGGAGACAGCGAAGCGATGGTCGGATGGCGGCGAGTGATCGAAGATGCCGGCATGATGTTCTTATCCCTGTGGCTGATGAAATTTCCAAGGTCGCACTGGGCTCTCGAAAAGTAAACTAAAACTGGATAACCGGTGAAGGCTACGCTACAGTAGCCTTTTTCATTTTAAAGGATATATGAACTTAGAACACGATTACGCCGTAACGCGCTCGTATGCCAAGATTAATATCGGCCTGAAGATCGGAGAACAAAGGGCCGACGGATACCACGATATTGAAACGATTTTCAAAGTTATCAGCCTGGCCGATACGATCACCTTCGAAAAAAACACCCTTAATAAGACCCGCCTGTTTTCAAAACAAACGACCATTCCTCTCGATGATACCAATATCTGCGCGAAAGCCGTCAGATTATTGGAGGAGGAAACCGGAGAGAAATTGGGTGCGGATATTCATCTCGAAAAATCCATTCCCATCGGCGCCGGGCTCGGCGGCGGAAGCAGTAACGGCGCATGCGTTTTGATGCAGATCAACAAGTTGTATGAACTTCATCTCAGCGATGCTAAACTGATGGAACTGGGAGCCGCGTTGGGGTCCGATGTGCCCTTTTTTGTCGGATTTTTACTTGGGAAAGGCAATACGGCGATCGGCAAAGGACGAGGTGAAATGCTGGAGTTTTTTCAGTGGGATTTGACAGAAAAAGTTCTCCTGATCTATCCGAATATTGAAATTTCAACGGCCTGGGCGTACAAAAATTTCCGGGCGGTTTTGGACTCGCAAAATACTGAAAATTCAAGTTTAAACTTGACAAATAAGGCAAAATCTATTATGTTTAGCGCACCTTTGGAAAAAAAGGCGTTTTTAGGCAATAATTTCGAGCCATTAGTCTTCGCAAAGCATAGTAAAATAAGGCTTCTACAGGAAATGCTTGAAAAAGAAAACGCCGTTTTTGCTAGGATGTCCGGAAGCGGTTCGGCCGTGTTCGGATTGTTCGATAAAGCCCGAAATCTTGAAAAATTGGTTTCTGACATTTCCGGAGATTTTGTTACGGTTTGTGAATTTGTCTGATTTGTTCTTTTAAATTTTGCAACTGCAACTACTCAGTGGTCAACCCTGATTGCCGGTCGTGTCATTCTGCAAGAATCTTTTTGAATCACAGGCCGCACTTTCAAAGTAAAAAGATTCTTATTGGATGACAACTTCGTTTTCAGATATTAATATCTTTAATCCTCTATGAGTGGAAAGCATCAGGACTGCTGAGTAGTTGCAATGTTTTATTGGGGTGTAGCCAAGTGGTAAGGCAGAGGGTTTTGGTCCCTCCATCCGAGGTTCGAGTCCTTGCACCCCAACTGGTTTTTGTTTTACGAATTTATTCTGATTGAGAACTGCTTGCAATGGTTGATGTAAATGAAATAATGCTGGTATCCGGCCGCGCAAATCTTTCCTTTTCTGAAAAAGTTGCCAAGAGGTTAAACATAAATTTAGGAAAAGTGGAGGTCACCAATTTTAGTGACGGCGAGATATTTGCGAAATACGATGAGAACGTTCGCGGTAAAGACCTTTATATCGTTCAACCGACGATACCGCCGGCCGACAATCTGATGGAACTGTTGATCCTGATCGACGCGGCAAAACGTTCTTCGGCGTATCGCATCACCGCGGTCATTCCGTACTTCGGGTATGCGAGACAGGACCGCAAAGACCAGCCCCGCGTTCCGATCACGGCAAAACTGACGGCCAATTTACTGACTACTGCCGGCGTAGACCGGATTCTTACGATGGACCTGCATTCTGCACAAATACAGGGATTTTTTGATATTCCGCTCGACCATTTATATTCCTCGGCGGTGCTGACCGAATATTGGAGAAACGTTTTGAAACCCGGCTCCGTTATTGTTTCGCCCGATATGGGCGGCGTGAAATTAGCCCGTGCGTATGCCAAACGGCTGGACGCAGATTTTGCCATTATTGATAAACGCCGTCCAAAGGCCAATGACGTGGAGATCATGAATATTATCGGCGACGTGGACGGCAGGGACGTCCTGATGATCGACGATATGATCGATACGGCGGGAACGCTTACGCAGGCTGCAGCGGCATTGAAGACACAGGGCGCGCGGGAAATCTATGCGGCGTGCACGCATCCGATTCTCTCAGGCACCGCGATCCAAAAGATCATGGCGTCGCCGATAAAAAAAATCGTTGCCACCGATACGCTCCCGATGCGCAATTCGTGCGAGAAGATCGAAGTCGTTTCGGTCGCGCATATTTTTGCCGAAGCGATCGCGCGTATTCACAAAGCGGAATCGATCAGCGTATTGTTTAACTAAAATTATAATAACTAATTCACATGTCTCATAATTAATATCAGGGGATGATACCATGGCACAGATCGTTTTAAATGCGGAACGCAGAGACGCTGGCAAAAACAGCGCAACCGCCAGCCGCAGACAGGGGAAAGTACCCGGCGTATTTTACGGATTTGGACAAGAAAATATGACTATCCAATTTGACGCGTTGTCGTTGGTGAAGTTTCTTCAGTCTGAACACACGCTGGTGACGTTCACTTTGGATGGCAAAGAATACAAAGCACTAATTCGTGATTTTGACAAAGACCCGGTGACGGGTAAAGTCATTCACATCGACATCATGAGCGTTCGCATGGACCGCGCCATCGATGTGCGCGTACCGATCGAATTCGTCGGAACGCCGATTGGCGTGAAGACCAAAGGCGGTATTTTGCAGCATGATATGAACGAATTTCATATTAAATGTTTGCCCGGTGATATCCCGCTGCATCTCGAGGTCAATGTGGAAAATATCGATATCGGAAAAGGTATCCACGTACGCGATTTGAAATACGACAAAATTACGATTTTAAATCCTCAGAGCGAATCCGTTTGTACTGTAGTAGTTCCGAAGGCTCTTGAATCCGTACTTGCGGAAGCGACCGCCGAACCGACCGAACCCGAATTGATCGGCGCGAAGGGTAAAGAAGAGGGCGCTGAAGGAGAGGCCAAAGAGGGAGCTCCGAAAGCGGCTAAAGAACCCGCTCCGAAAGCAGCAGAGAAGGCCGAAAAGAAATAGTAATTCAAAGGCCGAATCAACCGTCCGGTTTGTTAATCCGTTGATTTCATTTTTGACAGGATGGGCAGGAGTTATCCTGCTAAGTTCTTGTCCGGTTCTGGGGCGGTGACGCCAAACGAGCGGCGGTTATCAGTTTATGAAATTAATTGTAGGTTTAGGTAATCCGGGATCACGTTACGAGCGCACGCGCCACAACGCCGGATTTATGGTCATTGACAAGTTGACAAACGCTCTCGGTATTTCCTTGAGGGCCGGCAAAGGCGAATATGCCATAGGTGACGGCAATCACGCCGGTGAACGCGTATGGTTGATGAAACCGACCACGTATATGAATAACAGCGGAATGGCTGTTCGCGAGGTCGTTCAGTTTCATAAATTGGCTTTGCAGGACATACTGATAATCTGCGACGATGCGGCTTTGCCGGTAGGAAAGATTCGATTGAGAAAAAGCGGAAGCGATGGCGGACAAAACGGACTGAAGTCGGTTATTTTTCATCTGAATAGCGACCAGTTTCCGAGACTGCGCGTCGGTATTGCCAATGACCTGATGCAGAAAATGGACCTGGCCGATTTTGTTCTCTCACGATTTGACGCGTCGGAAATCGACACATTGCATGAAATGACCGAACATGCCAAAAATGCGGCGCTGGAATTTATCCAAACCGGCGATATTGAACTTTGTATGAACAAGTATAATAGTAACAAGAACAATGACTAATATTAAAACGTTCAATGATAAATGTATAATCATCACACTAACAGAAAGGATTCAACCAAAATGAATCTATCACTCAAACCGGGTATCGGTGCGGTTAGTCGTTATTTGAAATTATTTATGTCCGGCCTGGCCATCGTGGCTACCAACGCCGCATGGGCAGTAGCTCAGGATGAACCCAAGCACTCGGGCGGCGAAGCCAGCCTCAAATTACCCGACCTTTCAACGGTGTCTTTCTTGGGAATGGACGGCCACTCGATATTGTTGTACGGCTTGGTGATCTGCTTTCTGGGGTTGATGTTCGGACTCATGATGTACATGAACCTGAAAAATCTGCCCGTTCATAAAGCGATGCTGGAAGTTTCAGATCTCATTTATGAGACTTGCAAAACCTACCTCGTTACGCAGGGTAAATTCATCCTGATCCTGTGGGCATTTATCGCGGTGATCATTTCGGCGTATTACGGCTGGTTATCGCCTGTTCCTGACAAGCCCATCGGCCTTACGCTTATGATCATTCTGCTGTTCTCGCTGGTGGGTATCGCAGGCAGCTACGGCGTAGCGTGGTTTGGAATCCGCGTCAACACGTTTGCCAATTCCCGCACCGCTTTTGCCAGCTTACGCGGTAAACCGCATGCGATCTATGCGATTCCTCTACGCGCCGGTATGAGTATCGGTATGCTTCTGATCAGCGTGGAACTTTTGATTATGTTGTGTATCCTGTTATTTATTCCGGGCGATTATGCCGGGCCGTGTTTTATCGGTTTTGCGATCGGTGAGTCCCTTGGCGCTGCGGCTCTGCGAATAGCCGGCGGGATTTTTACAAAGATCGCGGATATCGGCGCCGACCTCATGAAGATTGTATTTAAAATTAAAGAAGACGATGCGCGTAACCCCGGCGTGATTGCCGATTGTACCGGCGACAATGCCGGCGACTCGGTCGGACCCAGCGCGGACGGTTTTGAAACGTACGGTGTGACGGGCGTGGCATTGATCACGTTTATTCTGCTTGCTATTTCTGACCCGATGGTGCAGGTGCAGCTGCTGGTTTGGATCTTCATCATGCGCGTCATGATGGTCATCGCAAGCGCAGGCGCCTATTTTGTGAATGAAGCCGTCGCCAAAGCACGCTACGCGGATTCGGATGATATGAATTTTGAGGCGCCGCTGACGACCTTGGTTTGGCTCACGTCGATCACGTCCGTTCTTCTGACGTATTTAGCGTCGTATCTCATTATTCCTAATCTCGGCGGCGATCCCACGTTGTGGTGGAAACTTTCAACGATCATCTCGTGCGGAACTTTAGCCGGCGCGATCATTCCTGAATTGGTAAAAGTTTTTACGTCGACCGAATCCACGCATGTCAAAGAAGTGGTAGCATCGTCCAAAGAAGGCGGCGCGTCGCTCACGATTCTTTCCGGTTTTGTTGCCGGCAATTTCTCAGCCTATTGGCTGGGAATCAGCATCATGCTTCTGATGGCCATATCATATTATTTCAGCACTATGGGTTTAATGGCGATCATGCTCGCTCCGGGCGTGTTTGCGTTCGGCCTCGTTGCTTTCGGATTTTTGGGAATGGGTCCTGTGACTATTGCCGTGGATTCGTACGGCCCGGTGACGGACAATGCGCAGTCGGTGTATGAATTGTCCCTGATCGAGCAAGTACCTAACGTGGCTGCGGATATGAAGAAGGAACACAATATCAGCGTCAATTTTGAACGCGCAAAACATTTACTTGAAGCCAATGACGGCGCCGGAAATACATTTAAAGCGACGGCCAAACCGGTTCTAATCGGCACCGCAGTGGTCGGCGCTACCACGATGATCTTCTCGATCATCATGGCGCTCACGGGCGGGCTGAGCCACGATGTGCAAAAACTTTCGCTCCTGCACGCTCCGTTTTTTCTAGGCCTTGTTACCGGCGGCGCAATGATCTACTGGTTCACCGGCGCTTCCACACAGGCTGTTACTACGGGAGCTTATCGTGCGGTAGAGTTTATCAAAGCAAACATTAAGTTAGAAGGCGTGGTGAAAGCGTCGGTAGAGGACAGCAAGAAGGTTGTCGAGATCTGTACGAAATACGCTCAAAAAGGCATGTTTAATATATTCCTTGCCGTATTCTTCGGAACGCTGGCATTTGCTTTCACGGAACCGTTTTTCTTTATCGGATATCTGATATCTATTGCGATCTTTGGATTATATCAGGCTATTTTTATGGCGAATGCCGGCGGCGCATGGGACAATGCCAAGAAGATCGTAGAAGTGGATCTCAAACAAAAAGGCACGCCGCTGCATGACGCCACGGTGGTGGGCGATACGGTCGGCGATCCTTTCAAAGATACGTCTTCCGTTGCGATGAATCCCGTGATCAAATTTACGACGCTGTTCGGATTACTTGCAGTCGAATTGGCCGTAAAATTGGAAATGGATGCCGGCTCGGGATTAACGCATGGTCTGGCAGTTGCCTTTTTCTTAGTGTCGGTCTATTTTGTTCACCGTTCGTTTTACGGTATGCGTATCGGCGGCGCGAAGTAGCAAACATATAAGGCGGAGAAACCACTGCGATCGCAGAGGCTGATAAAGGATTGTTTTGTGAATACGCTGTGCGAATATTTAGAAGTTTTTTGATTTTTGTTATTTAATTTTTCTTTAAACCCTGCGTTAGAATTGAGGAATAATAATTGTCTTCTCAAACGCTAACGCCGAAATAAGTCCAAAGGGAGGAGTTAACGCTCATGTCCAAAAAAACCCGCAGAGGTTTGCCCGGTCAGCTACGCAGTTATGAAACAGTCGTAGTGGTAGATCCGCAAATCGGCGACGATGTCATTAAAAGCATTGTCGAGAAAACAAAAGAAGTAATTGCCGGCCATAACGGCACCGTAACGAAAGTCGAAGACTGGGGAAAACGCAAACTTGCGTATATTATCGACAAAAAGACCTACGGGCAGTACACGTGCATCGAATTCGAAGGACCCGGAGAAGTCGTCAAAGGATTGACTGATTATTATCACATCTCCGAAAATATTTTACGCCATATTACCCTGCTGATCGATTCCCGCCTTCGTGAAGAACGTAAGCGCGAGAAGGCTCCGGCCAAAGAACCGGGCTCACAAGACGAAATGTTTGTCTGATCGGAGCGACCGTATATGGGAAATATCAAAACGCCGTACACGCTTGACGGTAAAATAACGGGTCATGAAAAGCTAAAACCATTCAGCCAACCGGGAATACAACGACGGGCGTGAAACGTTAGTACGGCGAATAAAATTAACGATTTTTAAAAAGGAAAATGTTATGAATGCACGTGAGTTAAAAGAAAGACGCGACAAAAGAAAAGACCAGAGGAATCAAAAAAACGCGGCCCTCAAGCACAAGAATTGCCCTTTCTGCGAAGACAAGACCTTATTCGTGGATTACCGCGATACAAAACGGTTGTCAAAGTTCACATCCGAGCAAGGCCGTATTTTGACCCGCAGGACAAGCGGCGTATGCGCATTGCATCAGCGCCAGTTGGTCAATGCGATCAAACATGCGCGCCATCTCGCCATGCTGACATTTGTGTCGGACATGACGCGATAAACGCCGGGGCAAGCAACGAACATTATTAAAACCATCGGAGAAAACGTATGAAAGTAATATTAAGAAATAACGTCGAGAATCTGGGCAATGCCGGCGAGATCGTCGACGTCAAACCCGGATATGCGCGAAACTTCCTCGTTCCGCAGGGGCTTGCGTTGATCGCAACCAAAGCGAACCAATCGGTATACGATAACGAGAAAAAACAAATTGCTTTGCGAATTGCAAAGGAAAAAGTTCTATCGGAAGAAATGGCGCAAAAATTAGAAGCTGCGTCGGTGACTATTGCGGTTTCGGTTGGCGAAGAAGATAAACTTTTTGGTTCCGTAACGTCACAGGACATTGCCGACAGCCTTATTTCGCAAGGATTGGAAGTGGATAAACGAAAAATTATTTTAGATGAACCGATCAAAGCTCTCGGGCTCTACACAGTGGATATCAAACTCCATACCGACGTCGTCGGCAAGATCAAAGTGTGGGTTGTCAAGAAATAATCGTTTACTTGAAATTTCGATTAGATGATAAGAAGGCGGTTCTTTAACAAACCGCCTTTTTTTATTCTTTTTGTTTGATTTGCAGGTTCGGGTTTCATTATATTTGATAGTAAAGGTTTGCAAATCTCTCGATGAATTCCTGATCGCTGTTTTTGTATTCACCCAACCAAGGAAACGATCCGTGAAACGTTTATCATTTGTGCTTTTCATCCTTTCGGTATCATTTTATCCTGCAAATGCCCAAAAAGATACTTTGTTGGAGATTGGGTCGCCGGCTCCTAATTTTTTCCTAAAGGGATTGGACGGCAGCGAGTTTTTTTCCCGTGACTTCTACGGCGATACACGCAATATGCCCAAGGGCCGTAAGGAGCGTAATGACATGGTTTTCAGTTTTTTTGCAACGTGGTGCGTCCCATGCCGGAAAGAAATTCCTGAGTTGGAAGCCCTCTCAGAAAAATATACCGATGTTAAGTTTTATCTTATCAATGTGGCGGAGAACAAAGAAAAGATTAACGATTACCTGGCCAAGACGCCTATCCGTCTGCCGATTCTTCTCGACATCTATGGGAAGGTTTCTGAAAAATTTAACGTCAAGGACGGAGGAAATGCGCTGGCCGTTCTCCCGACGCTCGTCATGATCAATAAAGAAGGCATTATCCATTTCTACAAAAAAGGATACGTCGAAGGAGACGAAAAAAAGATGGAAGGCGAGATCCTGAAGATGCTGAATGCGACAAGCAGGTAAGAGTTGACTGAATGCAATCATGCCAGAATGGCAATATCATGGTTGCAGTTAACGGATTCCGTTTTGCAAAAAAAAAAGCGGATTTGCATCTTGAATACTTTTGGCCGGCTTGCCGATGAGCAAATCAATTTTTTTTAATTGATAACTTAGCCCTGAATGGTTATATTGAAACCGATTTTACCTATCTTTAGGACCGAACCAGCACGATTAAGGGACTAATTCTTTTTTCTTGGAAAATAAAAAGTGTTCTCGCAGTGAGTTTCTAAGAGATTAGTCAGTCCTTTTCTAATCAAAAAAGCCTTTCTTGCACTTTAGTTTGTGTTGTTTCGTCTTATTTTGTGAATATAATATCGATCCGACAACGATTAACTGCGCGGAGAAAAAGATGGAAAATCTGCCTCCCCGGTTTCCACTGATTCTGTATACTTCTTCCAAGTCGGCCCATCCGTCCAACTTATCCGAAATACATTCTATCCACCGTCGTCCTTCACCTGATGAAGTATATTCCTTAGGGGTCGTATTTCTTTCCAACCATGTTCCATTATCGAATGGCGTCGAAACACAGCCGCGTTCAGAATTTGTGTTCAAAGACAAAATAGAACCCGAAGTATCGTCCAGATATATGAATAAAGGAGTGTGATTATGAAACCATTACTGCTGTTACTTATGTTGGCGTTTGTTACGGCAAACGTTTTATCGCAGGGGAAGAAAACCACAGTTGCCGTGTTGGATTTCCAAAGCACAGGAGATCTTGATAAAAAAGAGGTAGCAACTCTAACCAATCGATTTCGCAATATTCTCGTCAAAACAAGAGCCTTCGAAGTCGTGGAACGTGAAAAAATGAATGAAGTTCTCAAAGCGCAGGACTTTAATATCTCCGACGCGTGCAATACTGCCGAATGCGCAGTGCAGGTGGGGCAATTGCTCGGCGTGCAGGCGATGATGGCCGGGGATCTCGGCAAGATTGGCGAAACATTTACGATTGATCTGCGGATGGTTGATGTAGCAACGGGTAAGATCCTGCAAACCCAGACAGAGGATTATGTAGGCAAGTTGGACGGACTTTTGGGCGTCATGCAATCGATGGCCAACGCCTTCGCAGGCACCGTCGAGACGCGTGTTGCCGTAAGAAAATTCAATCTGACCGTCACGACAGCCTTACCTGCGAACAGCAAGGGAGGCGATATTGGGATCTTCATAGACGGCCATCAAGCGGGACAGAATAAAGTAACGCAGTCGTTGGCGGAAGGAAAACATTCCTTGCTTGTCAAAACGGATTCGCCCGACTTTAATGAATTCAGACAAGATATCAATCTGACGGCGGATCAGAAGATCGAGGCCAAGCTCGAATTTTCTGAAAGTTACAAGATACGTATGGCGGGTGATGCAGCCAAAGCGGCAGCAACAAAAGAACTTGCTGCAAAAGAAAAAGCAGATCGGGAAAAGGCAAAGGCGCAGTCAGGGGATTCTAAAGGCGGCAGTAAGAAACTCTGGTACATCATTGGAGGTGCCGCAGTTCTAGGCGGAGGCGCCGCGGTACTTCTTGGTGGAGGCGGTGGAGGCGGTACAAAAAGCCTTAAGATCAATAACCCGGTATTACCGCCGAATCCATAATGAAACCACACTATAACGCTTAACTCTGCAATCGGAGGAACAGCATCATGAATAAAAAAATTATTTTACGAAGCATCCTGATCCCGTTCGCATTTTTATTTACAAACCTAAGCACCGTGGATGCGCAATGGAACAACGACCCAGCTCAGGGCCTTCCGGTCAGCACGGCCCTGTATGAACAAGGGTTCAAACAAATGACCAGTGACGGGGCCGATGGGGTTATCATCACTTGGCAGGATTCGTCATCAGCCAACGGTTTTGACATCCGCGCGCAGCGTTTTAACAACCTGGGCGTGGCGCAATGGGCTACCAACGGAATTATTGTTTGCAATGCTGCCGGGGATCAATTCAGACCGGACATCGTCAGCGACGGCTCCGGCGGCGCGATCATTACTTGGTATGATCAGAGAAACGGCACAACCAATTCAGATATTTATGCTCAGCAAGTTAGTAGTACCGGCTCACTCGCCTGGGCCGCAAACGGTGTGGCGATCTGCACCGCCGCAAATAACCAATTACTCCCGAATCTTGCCTCCGATAATAACGGCGGGGCCATCATTGCCTGGCAGGATTTTCGAAGCGCTACTACATACGACATTTACGCACAGCGAATAGGCAGCGCCGGAGCGGTGATGTGGAATGCGGACGGTGTCGTGGTATCAAATGCAGCCAGTAACCAAACAAATGTCGCTATAACTACAGACGGTTCTGCCGGTGCCATCATGGTGTGGAGTGATATACGAAACGGTAACAACGATATTTATGCGCAAAGATGTAACAGCTTAGGAAATGTCCAATGGACCGTAAACGGAGTGCCGGTTTGTTCAGAACCTGGAATTCAAATCAGTCATGTCATTAAGAGAGATGGATCAGGCGGCGCGTTTGTATGCTGGGCTGATGGCCGCGCCGATGTTAAGTATGACATTTATGCTCAGTATTTAAATTCGTCGGGTGTGAATCAATGGATAGTCGATGGAGCGGTTGTGGTTGCCGGTGCGAATCGGCAGCAAACGCCAAGATTGGAGACGGACGGGCAAGGAGGGATTATCGTAGCATGGCAGGACTCATCCGTGACCACCGGCTACGACATCCGTGCCCAGCGCTTGAGTGCCGCAGGGTCACCTCAATGGATCGCACAGGGTGTTGCTGTTTGCGCCGCGGCCAACGATCAAATCAATGTACGTATGGACGACGACGGGCGGGGCGGCATTATCGCGGTTTGGTCGGATAAACGGAACGGGACTGATTATAATATTTTTGCTCAGCGGATACTTGGAAACGGCACGCCGCATTGGGCGACCGATGGTGTAGTCATTTGTTCCGCGCCTAACGACCAGAATTTTTCCCGTCAGGTAAGCACCAGTCTGGCCGGCTCCATTATCAGTTGGAATGATAACCGAACGGATGCTTACGGTGATATTTACGCCGCCATGGTAGACAGCAACGGCGTTCTTGTAGGAGGTAATCGGTTGCAGGATTCACTTGCGCTAGTCGCTCTCTATGACAGCACGGGCGGACCGACATGGACGAATAAAACTAACTGGAAAACGAATAACCCCATCACTAATTGGGCCGGAGTGGGAGTGACTGGAGGAAGGGTTGTGTCGGTTGAATTAGACAACAACAATCTAGTTGGTTTCATTCCGTCAGCTATCGGAAATCTTACGGCGATGTATTATTTGCGCTTGGGTTTTAATCAAATTACCGGCCAGCTTCCAAATTCTTTTTCCAATCTCATTGGGCTTGAATATCTACTAATGGAAAATAATTTGCTCAATGGTGCGTTGTTTTCCTCGATCGGGTCGATGACAAATCTGAAACAGATCAGCCTTGAAAATAATGGTATCTCGGGAGCATTACCCCTCGAAATGGGTAATCTGACAAATGTATTTTATGTCAACATTAGCAATAATAATCTTACCGGTGCGATTCCGGCGTCATTTGGAAATTTGGGAAAACTTGAACAGTTATATTTGTTTGATAATTTATTAACCGGGGATTTACCCCCGCAAATCGTCAATGCTTCGAAAATCAAAGTATTATCTTTTGGCGCGAATAGGTTAACCGGACTTCCAAATCTCAACCCACTGGATTCATTACAATCGCTTTCCGTAGAGCTGAATCGTTTAACATTTGAAGACATCGAACCCAACTTAAGTGCCGCGAGTCAAACATTTAACTACTCCCCTCAAGACAGCATCGGCCTTTACAAAGATACGTCGATTGTACAAGGCAATAATTTAAATTTGTCGGTCACGGTTGGCGGGGCAAACAATCAGTACCAATGGTTCCGCAATGGAAACACGATCCCCGGCGCGACGTCCGATTCGTATTCTTATTCTGCAGCATCTGCGGCAGATACCGGCAATTATTATTGTCGAATTACGAACACACTTGCGACCGCTCTGACACTGTTCGGCCGGCGAACTAGGATTGCCGTGTTGGCCCTGCCCACCACGCCGGGAAGCCTTTCAGCCAATGCGGTATCCTCTTCGCAGATCAATCTGAGTTGGGGAGCGTCTTCTGATGTTACGAAGTACCGCATATTCCGATCCTTAACGTCGGGCACCGGTTTTGCCCAGATCGATTCCGTCAATGCGCCTGCCGGGAGCTATAATAACACAGGGCTCACAGCCTTTACAACTTATTTTTACCGCGTTGTTGCGGTGAATCAATACGGAGTATCACCCAATTCCAACGAAACCAGCGCTACGACAAATGCAACTGCGTTAGTGCTTGGTACTCCAAATTTATCCAATCCCTCACCGATTCCAAGCGCAGCCGTCACTGTGACCGTGACATGCAGTGGTACGAATCCGACGGTTAAGCTCTTTTATGGAAAGACATCGCAGGTAATCGGGGATTCTATTGCAATGACGTTTAACGGAACAAATTATAGCGGGACGATTCCAGGACCGTCCATCACACAAGAAGGTGTGTGGTATCGTATTCGAGCACAGAATATTGCAGGGGCTACATATTATCCAAGTGCGGCAGGGAAAGCTGGTATTCCGGTGACAATCAATGATCTGACTACTATATGGGATAACAGCCTCTACTATGGCGGCATTCCGGACAAGCAGTATTTTTCGATCGCGTTATCGATGGAGGGATCGTTGTCATTAGTTAGTTTGTGGGGCGCTCAGACGCTTGAAGACGGTGTGCCTACCAACTGGCGCGCCTGGCGATTTGATACCGGCTCACAGTCATTCCTTGATGTTTCAACGCTAACGGGGAATGAAGCATATTTTGTATTTCATCGTCGAGGTTCGCCTCAGGAAATATTTAATAGTGTCACCACGCCGAAAACCAATGACCCGCTCCTGTTCAATAATTTCGTTCTGAAGGGCGGTTGGAACTCGGTTCCATGGCCATACACTTTTCCAGCTAATTTGGTTGTCAAAGACGCTAACCAGGATTCCATCGGATCGGTGTGGAAATTATACGGTAATGCAGGATGGGAACAGGTCACGGAACTGAGATCATTCGGCGGCTATATGATATACAATAAGACAGGCGGCGATATCCTATTGGGCAACGTCGTCGGTTGGGCGCAGCTAACGCCGAAACGAAACGTTGATCGGAACGATGGTTGGCGGTTGCGATTTATCGCTGAATCAGGAGAATACCGCGATTCGTATAATTTTGCCGGCGTGGATCAGGATTATCAAACGCTGAGCGAACCCGAGCCTTTGAATATGGACAAGAGCGTCGCTTTACATTTCAAACAAAATGCAGCGGCTTTATCGAGCGATATCCGATCTATTAGTGAAGACGGACATGTTTGGGAAATGGTTATTCACAATACAACCGGCAATGATAAATCGAAATTGATCTGGGACATGCAGCAAGTTCCGCCGGATGTCAATGCGGTTCTCATCGATATCACAAACAATAAGATCATTGAACTGAGCGGCCACATCTTTGGTTACGATTATCGAAGCCAGAAACAGAACACATTCAAACTGGTTGCAGGTAAAGCGGAGTATGTAGCTAGCGAAGTGAAAAAAATCCGTGCAGAACTTCCGGATGAATTTCGTTTAACCCAGAATTACCCGAATCCATTCAATCCGGAAACACGAATCCGGTTTGATGTGGCCAGATCGGGAAATGTGAAATTAAAAGTATACAACATTCTCGGACAAGAGATAATCACGCTGGTTAATGGTTATTATGAAACAGGGAGGAATTACTCGGTTAACTGGAATGGGAAAGACCAATTAGGCCGCCCGGTTGCAAGCGGGCTGTATATTTACAGATTGGAGGCCGGCAAGATCGCGAAAACAAAGAAGATGTTGCTGGTTAAATAGTCCCCATTTCATATCGATTCTATTCCCTTCACAAAACTAAAAGTGAGGGGAATTTTTTATTTGATAAACAATTCACAATATATTATATTTAAATATGTCGGAGGAACGGAGACTGCAGGATTGACTTAATGGTCGTTTCTGCAATGGTCGAATATGGTGTTTTAGCCAAATTTGAAATCCTATACTTACAGCGGCTACCGTATTGTCCTGCGTTCTTCCATAAATAGATTATGTAATTAAAAACGCCTAACCCTTGAGCAGGGTTCCATGAAAAAGTCAGAAGCGGCGTTTGACTCTGCGGAGAATCCCCGTTTCGGAGAACAGGGTTTGTGGGCCCTTCACGAATACCATTACCTCCCGTATACCCATTTATTTTGTAATGTACAATCGACCGATCATGAATCCGCGATCAGTCCGAATACGCCGGCACGCGACGAGAGGTGGCCTGATTTGCAACATGTATTCAAAGACAAAATAAATGTCAAAAGATTTACAAGAATTCATACATAAAGGAGCGCGATGATGAAATCTATATTTCCAGTAATCTTGATACTGATCTTAACAGCGGATTCTTCTGCCCAGGAAAAGAAGATCACTGTCGCAGTACTGGATTTCCGCGCGCTGACCATTTTGAAACAAGAGGAAATCGTGGCGTTAACCAGCAAGTTCCGCGCCTCACTTGCCGAAACAAAAAAATTTACTATGCTCGAACGCGCTGATATGGAAGTGATTCTAAAAGAACAGGATTTTTCGTTGAGCGATGTGTGTAACACGGCCGAGTGCGCCGTCCAAGTAGGGCAATTACTTGCAGCTGAAAAAATAATCACCGGCGATCTGGGGAAAGTTGGTCAATCGTATACGGTAACTGTTCGCATCATAGATGTGTCGACGGGGAAGGTGGAGCAAACAGCAAGTGAGGAATATAAAGGCGTCAGTGAAGGATTGATCCATACATTTGATGTATTAGCCCAAAAACTCACGGGTATCTACCGCAAGAATAACACCGTTTGGTATATATTGGGAGGAGCCGCCATTGCCGGCAGCAGTGCGGTAACAGTGTCGTTGCTCTTTGGAGGGAAAAACGGAACGAGTAAGCATGTCGGCATTCCTCCCGAAACACCGCAGGTACCTTAAAAAAAACGTGAATGACATGAGTTCTCGTAATGAAACAAAATATGTTCACCGCGCCAGGCTTTATGGCGGCTGTGGCATAAAGAGGAGATCAGTAAAATGTTACGTACTCTATTGTTTCTTCTGACGGTAACCAGCACGTTGTATGGGCAGATGGCTACCGAACCCACAGCCCAACCAACAAACCTTATATTCTCAAATATCGGTTATACAAAAATGACATTAAGTTTTACGCCATCTGTTGGGGGAGCGGATGGTTACATTGTTCTAAAATTCAAAGCATCATCTCCGCCCGCTGGTATTCCAGAAGATGGCCAAGATTATGGCGAAGGTTCTTGGTGGGTGTGGCGACAAGGAGCATCAACCAGTCTAAATGATTCTAACTTAGATATTGGTGCGACTTACACATATGAGATTTTTGCCTACAACGGCTCAGGCAATACGATTAACTATTTAACAACCTCACCGCTGATCGGTACTCAAGCGACCATGGTCGACTCGGAAGCTCCAAGCATAGGTACTGTTAGTGTAAACCCTTACCCAGCGACGTATCCAGGTCATGTTGTTGTTACGGCAACGATCACAGATAACTACTCTGTCTGGACAACTTTACTGGATTACCGAAATGGCACGGAGACAAGTTTTGAAAATACTGTCGGCGTGTGGAACAGAACCGGCGACTTGTTTTCTTTTATTATTCCTGAGTCAGGGGTGACTAAGCAGGGGCTATTTTATCGCATCAGAACATCAGATATTTCAGGCAACATTGAATCGATGATGGGCTCGATCCCGGTTTTTTTTTCTGAGGGCACGGTATCCACATTGTCCCCCGAAGGAGGCGCTTATCCGATCGGTTTTCCGTCGGACCAATGGCGAATGTTTTCCATACCGCTCAAATTGGACAATGGCTCTGTGTCATCCGTTCTTGCCGATTTTGGCGAATCGGGGAACTCCTCGTGGAGACTTTTTGACGGAAGTAATGAAGTGCGTTCTACTGACCAGTTTAAGTTGGGTCAATCATTTTGGTTCAAGCAAATTATTTTTCCAGCCGGTAAACAGATCGCATTAGGCTCTGGAAGAACGGCTTCAGTGGCGGATGGAATTATAACACTCCGCCCAGGCTGGAATCAAATTGCTAATCCATTTACTTTTTCGATTGATTGGGCTTTGGACACTGACGCGGGAAATAATGTGAACATCAAAGGCCCGATCGCCTATGATGGTAGCAAGTATATTGGCATCGGCCAAACCAGTGGAGATAATACACCGTTCACAGAACTCAAACCGTGGGATGGATATTGGGTCTACAATGCTGCAACAACCAACCAAATCTTAACAATCGATCCGTCCGGCGCCATTGGGGCCGCTAAGTCTTTACAACAATCATTCGCCGATGCCGACTGGCGTGTGCAGATTACCGTTAGAAATGACAAGTATGAGGACCAGTTCAACTATGTTGGAGCGGCTGTCGATGCGTCGGATGACGACGACCGGTATGACTTACCGGAATTACCAACGATTGGCGATTTTGTCAGTGTTTCATTTGACCACAAAAAGTCCGGAAAGACAATGCAGAACACTATTGATTACTGTACTATTGGAAAAAAAGGCTACTCATGGGATATGCAGGTCGCCTCCAATCTATCAGGTGAAAACGTTCTGTCATGGATGCCGGATCGAGTTCCTCAGGGATTCATCATTCGCATGATGAATGTAAGTCGTCATGAGATGGTGGAAGGGAATGAGTATCGTTTCAGAAGCGAAAACATGCATTATCCAGTACGATTCAAAGTTTGGATCGGCACTGAAGAATATGTTACCAAAATGACGGCAAGTTTTGAAAATGAACTCCCAAACTCGTTTGAGCTTCATGCGAATTACCCGAATCCATTCAATCCGGAAACACGAATCCGGTTTGATGTGGCCAGATCGGGAAATGTGAAATTAAAAGTATACAACATTCTCGGACAAGAGATAATCACGCTGGTTAATGGTTATTATGAAACAGGGAGGAATTACTCTGTTAATTGGAACGGAAAAGACCAATTAGGTCGCCCGGTTGCAAGCGGGCTGTATATTTACAGATTGGAGGCAGGCAAGATCGCGAAAACAAAGAAGATGTTGCTGGTTAAATAGGCAGAGGTAAAACCCAAGGCGGCAAACATGTAAGAGACGTGTCACATTTTCCATGAAGATCTATTTTTGATTCCCTCGTTTACATTCAAGCGAGGGAATTTATTTTTTAGGTTTGATTTAAGTTGAGCAAATGATATATTTTGCATGAAAAGTCATTTATTATGGAAAGGAGATTGCACATGCCTTATCAATTCCTGCAGCTAGAAATTGCCGATAAAATTGCGGTCGTATCGCTTAATAATCCGCCCGGCAATAGTTTAAAAATGCCCCTGCTTCAGGAGCTCGATAAGATGTTGGATGAACTTCACACTAATGCAGCCGTTAAGGTAATTATTATTACCGGCGCCGGCAAAATGTTTGCCAGCGGCGCAGACATTGACGAAATATCAAAACTCACATCAAAGGATCTGGCAAAGGAAATGTCGGCCTTCGGACAAAAAGTATTCTTGAAATTGGAGAACGGACCTAAGCCCGTCATCGCCGCAATCAACGGGTTTTGCCTTGGCGGTGGATTGGAACTGGCGATGAGTTGTCATATTCGAATCGCGTCCGACCGAGCGCTGATGGGCTTGCCTGAGATCGCCCTTGGAATTATTCCGGGCTTCGGCGGCACGCAAAGGCTTCCACGTATCGTCGGGCTGAGTAAAGCAACTGAAATGATTCTAAGCGCGGATCAGGTTCGTGCGGAAGAAGCCCTGGCGATCGGTTTGGTGAATAAAGTGGTTTCCAAGGATACCTTACTCGACGATGCTAAGAAAGTTGCTATGAAAATGGTTTCCAAAAGCGGCATGGCCATGTCGCGCGCATTGAAATCCATTGCAAACGGAAGTCAGGTTGACATCGTTAAGGCCATGGATGTTGAGTCGACGTGTTTTGGTGAACTATACGGAACCCACGACATGAAAGAAGGCGTTTCGGCATTTCTTGAAAAGAGAAAAGCCGATTTTCAGGACAAATAATTTATTTATGTGCTTATCGGGTTTACTCACATACGTCATGGTGAGCCCTTCGGCAGGGCTCAGGACAGGCTTGTCGAACCATGACCAAGTTTAGTAAAATCAGTCTTCGACTTCGCTCAGACTGAAGTGTTCTCTTCCATTTGTGAGTCAACCAGATAAGCACGTTTATTTATCATACGAAGTAGTTTTTATAATTGAATACCTATATCATTGACTGGCACAAAGAGGAGGTTAAGCGCCTTATTCAGGAGGGTGTTCCTGTTGACTGGCAGGATGTATTTGAAAATAAGTATCCGCTGGATCTGGAGATAGGAATCGGTAACGGAAGTTTTTTGGTTCCTTTTGCGAAGGATCACCCTGACCGAAATATGGTAGGCATTGAGATTGAGGGTGTCTATCTGAAAAAGGCGAACAAAAAGCTGATCAAGCAGGCCATTTCTAATGCACGGTTACTTATCGGCGATGCTAAATTCCTCACGTGGAAATTGTTTGCCGACGAAAGTATTGAAGATGTATATATCAATTATCCCGATCCGTGGTTTAAAAAACGGCACAAAAAACGCCGTCTGATCAATCCGATCTCTTTGCGTTTGCTTGCGTTAAAAATGCGTTCCATTCTGACTATTGCAACCGATGATGAAGAATATCGGGATTGGGTGATCGCAAGTATTAAAGAGACGCAATGCTTTGAGCCGATGCTTCAGAAAATATTTGTGACTGAATTGGAAAATTATTATCCGACTAAATATGAAAAAAAATGGAAAGATCAGGGAAAACCGGTTTTTTATATGAAGTTCAGAAAAAATCAAAATCCTGAAATAGACTGGGCGGAATATATCGAAACACAAAACTTACAATTTACGCTCAATAAAGTCATGGGTCATCATCATAGGATGAAATCTGCGAAGAGCTAATTTGAATAGGAGACAGGATCATGCGATTATTACTACTGGGAGCGCCGGGAGTAGGAAAAGGGACTCAGGCCAGAAAACTGGTTGACACTTTTAATATTCCTCAGATATCAACCGGAGACATGCTGCGTGAAGCGATCAAGAACAACAGTCCGCTGGGCATAGAGGCAAAAACTTATATGGACGACGGCCGGCTCGTTCCGGACAGACTAATTATCGCGCTGGTTGAAGAAAGGCTTAAAACAGACGATGCTCAGAAAGGTTTTATATTAGACGGTTTCCCGCGAACATTACCTCAGGCCGAAGCGCTTGAGCATTCGTTGCACAAGATGCAAATTAAACTGGATGCGGTGATTGATTTTAATGTGCCTTACAAAAATCTCGTAGAGCGGCTCGCAAACCGTCTTGTGTGCAGAAGTTGCGGAACGGTGTATAACGTAGTTACTCACCCTCCAAAAAAAGAAAAAGTCTGCGACGTTTGCGGAGGAGAAATCTATCAACGTTCCGACGATACGCGCGAGGCAATAGAAAATCGGTTAAAAGTATATGAGCATGAAACGGCGCCTTTGCGGGATTTTTATAAATCGCTTGGTAAACTAACCTACCTTAACGGGGAACGCTCTGAAGAACAGGTTTATGATGATATTATGGCAATTATTCGTCCTCCAAAAAAGTAATTGATAATGCCGTTAATAGTTTGAAGTCGGGATGTTATTATGATCCAGCGTGATTTTATCATGCGCATGACTGAGATGCTCGCAAAGGCGCTTGCAAAAATCTTACTGTTAAAAGAAAATAAAGAATACGATAAGGCGCTGAATGAAATTGATATCACCGGCAAAGAGTTGCTCGGCGATTATTATCAAATCATCAAAAATTTATCCGATACCGATCTTGTCAAATGGTTGTCTTCAGGCGGATATAATGATTCCGAAAAATGCATTTTGTTGTCCAAATTGTTAATGGCCGAAGGAGAGGTTTTTGAGTTGATGGGTGAAAATAGACGCGGCTTCATTCGTTACCTGCAATCACTGAATTTGTTAAATGAAGCTGTAGCTCAGGACGATAAAATCAAAAGCGAGGAAAATTTAGAAATGATGAAATACCTCATGAATAAAACAGTCAATGGAAGGACAAAGTAATGTCAGAAAATAAAGTTGAAATAAAGTTTGCTAAGAATGGACCCATCTTGGTAAAAGGCGAATGTGAAATGGTTGATTCGGAAGGAAAAAAAATTGCGGCCAAAGAATCTTTTGCATTATGCCGCTGCGGGGGTTCCAAAAATAAACCATTCTGCGACGGTACTCATAAGACAAACGGATTTCAGGGGTGACGCGGATCGGCAGTTGATTATATTTTCGTTATTAGTACGAATCCTCGTTAATCTTAAGCGACAATCAGATCGTCTTTGTAGGAAAGTTTTGAAAGTGGAACTGTGGGATTCTTTTCCATAAAGTAATTGCAGGACCACTCATCACCGAACAAAATGGCCGTTTGATGGGAGGTATCTTCAGCTAATACCGCTCCTGTCGGCAAATAAAGTTTTGATAATGTTTTATCGCCGATTTCAGGTGAAACCCAACGAACCAGTTTCCAGTTGGTTGGTTCCAGTCTGCATTCCGCCCCGTATTCACTTTCCAAACGAAATTGTACTACTTCAAATTGCAGCGGGCCGACTGCGGCCAAAAGGGGAGTCTTTTCATAGGAGTTCTTGATATAAAAACTTTGGACCACGCCTTCCTGCAGCAATTGATCCAATCCCTCGCGGAATCGCTTAAATTTAGACGAATTCGGATTGTGCAGAAATACAAAACTTTCGGGAGGAAATCGAGGAATTTCCATATAAACGATGGCTGGATCTTCTGTTAACGTATCCCCGATACCGAAATCAGAATGTCCCACCAGTCCTACGATATCTCCGGGAAACGCGTCGTCGACTGTTTTACGCTGCTGACCGAATAACTTTGTGGAATTTGACAAGCGTACTTTCTTTTTAGTCCGCGAATGGGTGACCAGCATATCGCGGGTGAATCGGCCGGAACATATTCTCATAAATGCGATGCGGTCACGGTGCCGAGGATCCATATTTGCCTGAATCTTAAAAATGAAACCTGAGAAAATTTCATTTTCCGGATCGATTGTCATTGAACCGGCACTGCGCGGAGCAGGGGAACCTGCATGCGCAAGAAAACCGTCGAGCAGAAGCTGTACGCCAAAGTTGTTTGCCGCACTGCCAAAATAAACGGGCGTTTGATTACCGGTCAAAACCCCGCCGGGATCAAAAGAATGTCCCGCCGTATCCAGCATTTCCAATTCCTCAGCCACGGCATTATACGTGTTAACATTCATTTGGTTTTTCACCAGAGGATCTGAAAAATCAAATATGGAAACCGGCGCCTGATAAGCCCCGCCGATAGTTCGTTCGAACACATGAATTTCTTTCTTTTGCCGATCCAGCACGCCTCGAAAATCAATACCTGTTCCAAGCGGCCAATTCATAGGGTATGCGCCAATTCCCAAAACATTTTCCAAATCGTCTATCAACGCCAACGGGTCTAAAGTCGGGCGGTCTAATTTATTCATGAAGGTGAATATCGGTATGGCTCTGCGGCGGCATACCTCGAAGAGTTTCCGCGTTTGAGTTTCAATTCCCTTTGCTGCATCGATAACCATTACTACGGCATCCACGGCCGTTAAAACACGGTAAGTATCTTCAGAAAAATCCTGATGTCCCGGTGTGTCAAGAAGATTGATCTTATAACCCTGATAATCAAATTGCAGCACAGTGGAACTGATCGAAATGCCGCGTTGCTTTTCCAGCTCCATCCAGTCGGAACGGGAGGATCGTTGGTTTTTCCTTGCTGTGACTGATCCGGCTAATTGGACGGCGCCGCCATAGAGAAGAAATTTTTCAGTCAGCGTCGTTTTACCGGCGTCAGGATGTGAGATAATGGCAAAAGTTCGCCGTCGTTTTATTTCATCGCTTGTTTTCATTATTTACACTTAAAAAACGTTTCCTTGCATAATGGGCGCAATTATAAGCAAAAAGGCGGAATGAATCAAACTGTAAATTATACAAAATAAACCTTGTGCAATTTTTTAGAAAAAGTGTACATTGTAGCGTTTGAATTGTAACTGCAATCAATGAGGAATGGAAATGGCGAAAATTCGAGTACTTATTTTATTGTTTGTTTCTTGCGGATGCGCGTCAGCGCCATCATCCCAGAACACCTATTCGGACAGCAAGCCCACCGTCATTCTCATTTCATTTGACGGTTTTCGTTGGGATTATATGGAGAAAACCGATACGCCCAATTTACACCGCCTTGCTGCGAATGGTGTACGAGCAAAAAGAATGATCCCGTCTTTTCCATCAAAAACATTTCCAAATCATTATACGCTCGTAACGGGATTATACCCCGAAAATCACGGCATTGTTTCCAACCGTATGTGGGATCCGAAACTCAACAAAGCGTTCGTATATAAAGATAGCCTCAATAATCTTGAAAGTGTTTGGTGGGGAGGCGAGCCAATCTGGTCGACAGCCGTTAAGCAGGGGCAGCTTAGCGCAACTTTCTTTTGGCCGGGTTCGGAAGCGGAAATCGGTAACACGCGACCGACTTATTTTAGACCGTATGAAGGGAAAACACCGGATTCATCACGCGTTGACCAAGTCTTGCAATGGCTCGATCTTCCGGTGGAGCAGCGGCCGACATTGATCACTCTTTATTTCAGCCTTACCGATGAAATAGGACATAAATATGGCCCGGAATCAAAAGAGATTTTATCAGCAATCCGCGCGATGGATACGGTGGCGGGGCGGCTCATTGGAGGTTTAAAAGCGCGCAGCCTGTTTAACAAGGTGAATATTATCGTTACGGCCGATCATGGATTTGCAACGGTCAGTGCGGACAGTCTTATTTTTCTGGATGATTACATCGATATGAGTAGCGTTAACGCAATCATGGAATCCCCCGTGGTAGGTTTACGCAGCAAGGACGGAGATAATCAGAAACTATTTGATATCATGGCTAATGCACATACGCACATGCATGCATACAATAAGGATAATATGCCTCCCCGCTTTCATTATTCTAAAAATGACCGAATTTCTCCGGTGGTTCTAGTAGCCGACGAAGGATGGTCCATTACCACAAAAAGTTATCTTAATAAATACAAAGATTATCAATTTGGCGGAAACCATGGATTTGATAATGAATTGCTTTGCATGGGCGCAATATTCGTAGCGCACGGCCCAGCCTTTAAGAAAGGGTATTTGGCCGAGCCCTTCCAGAATATCCATGTATACGAACTCATGGCTCATATACTTGGCTTAAACCCTGCCCCAAACGACGGATCTTTTGACGCTGTAAAAAATATGTTAAAGTAGACAGATGAATTTGCATTCGGTAGTTAAGTATTATTTTGTTTTAATTTTGTTTCTTAGTGCCGGATGTATTCAACCAAAAGATACCAACACTTTTTTTTCTCACACAATGAGCGAATGCAAGGATCGTATTGTAGTTCAATACGATATTGCGACATTCAGTGAAGAAAACTTTCCCGCACCACGGCTTCTGCTAAGAAAAGTACCTCCGAGTAAAACGCAAAAACCCATTGAAATTCAAAATGGCGATCGATTGTCCGGAAAGGTAGCTCTGACTTTTGATGCATGTTCCACGCTTCAGCCAAGCCGGTTTGACAGCGCCGTTGCGGAAATTCTTATTGCTGCACGAACGCCCGCTACGATATTTTTTGGCGGCAAGTGGGTTCTCGATCGCCCGAAAGATGCCGTGTTTCTCGCCTCAATACCTTTTTTTGAGATTGGCAACCACTCCTACCTTCACGGTCATTTAACTAAAGTATCGGACGATCGTTTGTATCACGAAATTTTATGGACGCAGGAAATTATCTATACGGTTACTGGCCGAATCCCCTCGGTATTCCGGCCTCCGTATCTGGAAAACAATAGCAGAGTTACTGATGCTGCAGGGCGTTTGGGGTTAAAAACGATTTGCGGAGACTTGCCATCCGGAGATCCGCACGAACTCGCCGGCAAACTGCGGCTCATCGACGGTATTAGATACCAAGTTCAAAGCGGTTCTATCATAATCATGCATATTAATAAAGGCGGGAAACACACAGCCGAAGCGCTTCCGGATATCATTCTATTACTAAAAAACATGGGATATGAACTGGTTACGGTTAGTCAATTGTTTGATTAAATTTGTTTTTGTTTGGGCAGCGCAAAATAGAACGTCGTTCCAAATCCCGGCTTACTCTTGAACCAAATCTGGCCCCCATGCAATTCAATTATGTATTTGGCGGTATACAAACCCAACCCCGTTCCGGATGCCGTATCCGAATTGACTTGCCTTGCATACTTTTGAAAAATGTGAGGCTGAAGTTCATGAGGAATTCCTCCTCCGCTGTCTTTGATTCGAACCTGTGTCTTATCATTTTGATCTTCAATTTCGATCGAAATGGTCGAATCTGTTGGTGAAAATCTAATCGCATTGCTTAAAAGATTGTCCATAACGCGGCGAATTTTAATTGCATCACAGTTGATCTGAAAATCAGCATCTGTAAATTTCACAAAAAAATTGATATTTTTTCTAATCGCCGTTGGCCGCTGAAGTTGTATACGCTCTTTAATTAACTCTCTAAGGTCGGTTAATTGGAAAGTAAGAGTGGATTGGCCTGCAATCAATTTCGATTCTTCCAATTGGTTCTGCACCATATTTCTAAGCTCACCCGCGCTTCTTTGAATTATATCGACAAATTTTTTCTGTTGCGTTGTGAGCGTCGCGCCCGCCATATCCTTCGCAAGGACAGCGCACGACTGTTTAATATTATCAAGCGGGCTTTTGAAGTCATGTACCAGTTTATTAAAAAAATCGGATTTTAGTTTTTCAACTTCTTCGAGTTGCTGTATCATACGGTTAAAGGCGTTCCCGAGATTATTCAATTCCGCAAAATTCCTGATTTCCAGTTTTCGGTCAAACGTGCCTAACCCAACGCTCTGTGTAGCAATTGTGATTTGTTCGATACTTTTCATGATTTTACGAACATCAAATATTGCCGCGATAATCAAAACGATCAAAAATGAAAAAACGACATAGGTGAAAACTGAAATGAGTTCGCTAAATCTGCTGAGAGTCTCAGTTTTTGAAAGAGTATGGAGCACGGCTACTTTCTCAAAATTGCGTAATACATGCCTTGCGGAGTCTATCGAAGGAATGATTTCTTCGTCCATCGGCTTTATAGCTTTTTTTCTGTCTTTCTGAACCGTATTTCGTTTTTCAAATTCAATTTTCGTTGAGAGAACAGTTGTCAAATTTTGTATCGTTTCGATGAGCCGAGTCTCTTTTTCATAAGGGATCGGTTCGTAAGACGCAGGGTCAGTAACTCCTGTAGCTGCGGCGATTGCGGCAAAAAAACGTATTGTCGCATTCTCCAACATCTTCGGATTAAGTTCAAATTGACTGATATATACGAGAGCGGTCATACTGTCGCAATAGCGGCGTATAGCTAAAATCTCTTTCGCTGCTAACTCGGATTCTCGAATCAGTTCTTTACGTTCCGAAATGGTGCTAAGCAACAGCGCTTTGTTTTGCAAATGGTCAAAACTCGCCCCAAGCTTATCTACGTAGTGAGTCTTTGTGAAATCAGTTTTTGAGATGGAATCCAGAAGGGTGTCGCGCAGTGCCGTTTGATAGAAGATGTAAACTGCCGCCACGATGCAAAAAAGAAGCGCAGCAATGTATCCGCCGTATATCTTTGTGCGGAGGGTCATGAAAAGGGGCCTTGCGGGGAAGGGTCAGGAAACTATGCTTTATCTAATAGGAATAACGTTTGGTTATATTCGACCGGTTGTCCTATCTCAACAAGGATCTTAACTACCTTGCCTGTTACTTCACTTTCAATTTCGTTCATAATTTTCATGGCCTCAATAATGCAGAGAGTTTGTCCCGGTTTTACTGATGAACCGATTTCCACGTATGGATCCGCATCAGGAGCGGGGGAACGGTAGAAGGTTCCGACAATGGGCGACTTGATCTCAATAAAATTTCCCGATTCCACGAAGTCTTTGGGACGTTCCGCATGGGACTTTTCTATAGTTTCTTTGCTTTCGAACTGCACGGATTGAGGAATCTGAGGTGGTTGTGATTGTGTATATTGAACCGGTTGGTGTTGTGACTGCGGAACGAATGTCATTGCCGTCATGCCGTTATTCTTGCTGATCCGGATTTTGAGGCGGCCTTTTGTTTTACTCTGATCTTGTTCAATCTCTATTTCGCTGACATTGCTCTCATCAACCATTTTGATAAGGCTTTTAAGATCTTTTAGGTCCATTATCTCCGCTCTCCATCTGATGGGTTAAAACAAAATTATTTAGCCACCCGTTCAAGATAATCACCCGTTCGGGTATCAATCTTGACCATGTCGCCTTCATTTATGAAAAAGGGTACATTAACGGTCGCGCCGCTTTCAAGTTCCGCCGGTTTCGATCCGCCGGTCACAGTGTCGCCTCTTACACCGGGAGCTGTACTTACAACTTTTAACTCGACGGTGATGGGCATTTCAATGCTGACCGCATTACCTTCATAAAACAAAATTTTTGGTGTAATGCCTTCTTTCATGAAATTGGCAGCTTCACCAACGGTCTCGTTTGGAATTCCAACCTGTTCAAATGACTGATTATCCATAAAATGCATCATGCTTCCGTCATTGTAGAGGAACTGCATTTCTTTGCTTTCAGCACGAACCTCTTCCAATTTGTCATGAGAACGAAACGTCTTTTCAATAACTCTGCCTGTTTTGACGTTTTTTAGCTTAGCGACAACAAATGCGCGCCAATTACCGGGGTTGCGATGCTGGAATTCCGTAACAACATACAAATTCCCGTCCATAAGAATGGTCATCCCTGTTCTGAAATCTGAAACACCTGCCATTTAAGTTGTACAATTCTTCATGTGATAAAAAATGATTATTTAGTCCTGAAAAGGTTTGCCAAGGTAAAAACTCTGCCCAATAAAGTCAAGTTTTTTTAAAGTTACACTGACTTCGTAATCAGAATACCATTGTTTCTCGCTTTTTTTTTAATTATAATAAAATATTCAAAAGGAGGGTTTTCGAGATGTTCACATTTAATGCCAAAACAAAAAAAGCAGTGTTTCAATTAGAGTTACCAGAAGCACATTCGGTCAGCCTTTTAGGTGATTTTAATGAGTGGGATCATACGAAAAACGCCATGAAAAAAAGCAAAAATGGGATTTGGAAGGCAGAGATCAAACTTGCGCCCGGGGAATACCAGTTTTTGTATTTTGCAGATGAAAGCAAATGGCTAACGGATGATCAATGCCCCCGTACAACAAGCGAGGTAGGAACGGAAAATTCAATTGCGCTCATCGAAGAAACAAAGCCTGTTAGAACAGCAGCTAAGAAAGTTCGCGCTACGAAAAAGAAATAGTTTATTGATTAACGTACTGCCGGAAGGTCTTCCTGAAATTTTCTGGTGTGGGCAGTTGTGTGATAGGAGACCTCGTGCTGAGTTTGGATATGGATTTGGCTCCTTCGGCGTCAATTGCGTAACGGTTTCCCGATTTGAACGCCTTCTTTCTGTTGACTAGTCTTTCAAGTTCGTTCTTCAAAATATCCAGATTACGATCTGTTTCTGAGATACCGATTCGTTTAGCGATGATGTTTAAAGAAGCCGGTGCGTAATTTAGACCGTATTTTAGTATCATATATTCAATCAAGGTATTGCCCTCATTTCGTTGTTTGTTTATAAGTAAATAACGTGGATCAAATTACCTGAGTAAAAACGCGAGTACTTAAAAATAAAAAGTATGGTATACGGTTTGATCTCCTAATTTTGGGTCTATTTCAGCAAACCGAACGGTCTTAATTTGGAGCATGACCCTGTCCGCCAGGTCTTCACTAAAACTATTATATGTTACCTTAACATCTTTGACCATGCCTCTGGATGAAATCTGAAATTTCATTGAGATCCGGCCGTTCTTTTTCTGGCTGTTTTTCTTATAAATATTAAAGCAATTGTATATGCGATGGTCATTTTGTGCAATAATGCGTTGAACATCTCCGATTGGCCTGAGTTCGCCGCTATATCTGCTCACACTGAGGCGGCTTTCTTTTGTGTTAACGGCAACCGGAGCGTGCTGAATGATCCTTCGCTGTAAATCCACATACACAGTTTGAGAAGGCTTGGCTGCATTAGATATGTTTGTATTCATCGCGGCGGAACTCGGTTTCACTTTAGTCGCGGCGACCATTTTTTTCTCATTTACGGCATCGTTGGATTTCATTACGTTTTGAGTCAAGTTAGCGAAATCCTCATCAGAATATTTTCTTACTGTCTTTAAAGCTCTTAGCAATTCCGAGCTGTTATCACCGTTATGAACGCTCTCAACATGATTTTTCGTATCGAGTTTCATAGCATTTAGCTCCATCACTTCCACGGAAGCAAGGTACGGCGGGTGAACTGCAATGGAGTAGGTGAGAACCGTATTGGCGACAATCGGTTCAACGGTTGTCTTAATGAATCTTACAGGCTTTAGGATTGCCCAGTTTAGTGCAAATCCGGCATACTTTGCAGCATTTTCAAAATGCCTTTTGATCACATCTTTGATCTTTTCGTGAATGTTTTTTTCCAGTTCAATACTTAGGTTTAACCGCTCTTCGGCAAGTGCATAATTGAACTTCGCAGATAAGAGAACCTGAATATTTTCCCGCAATTCGAGTTTTTCTTCAAAAGTATTACATTGTTCTAAAAAATGATCCACCATAGGCTCGATCTTCAGTGGATCAAGTTTTTTCACGATTCCATTAGTGGACTGTTCATCCATTTCGCGAACAAACTCAGAAAAGAGTTTTTCGGGCTTATCGAATGCAGGTATTTTCTTTCCCTGATTGTTACTCATCGTGTGAGTCCTTTTTAACTTTGCCAGTGAGACATCTATTTGACCGAGACCCGAATATTCAAGTTCTTTATCTGAGACAAGGTGGTTGAATTCAAGTATTCCGGGTATCGTTTATTCAGAAATTTCTTAAAACTCTTTATCGTCCGATTTAGCCGGGCTCTTACGGCGTCCTGAGTATTGCCAACTAAATTAGCTATGTTTTTTGTATGCAAGTTCTGTAAATACAGCAAAAAAACTTCTCTGTCTTCTTTCGTCTTAAGGGATTGTACAAAAACTATCACGATTCGTTCAAATTCTTTTAGCTCAAATTCAATATCCGGTTCCCTGCAATCTGAACTAAGAGAATAGGATTCAGCTGTATCGTCAAAGCCAAGAGTTTTGCCGTTATACTTTTGGGTTTCACGGACATAACGGACGAAATGCTTGTTGGTGATATTATAAATCCAGGTTGAAACTTCGAACTTAGGGTTGTACTCTTTTAGATTTTCGATAACATCGCAAAACGTATTTTGAATTATGTCTTCGATAATATACTTTTCTTGCTCTTCACCGGCGTATCTATTTTTATTAAGTTTATATTTTACATATAAATAAAGTCTTTTTTTATAACGATTCCATAACTCCACTATTGATTTTTCGGCCAGTGTTTTATCGCTCAAAGCAAAACGAACCAGTTCCCTCTCCGATGTTGCGCTCAATACGGTCATATGGGAAACCGAAGATCTGGAATGCGAATCAGGATGCTTAATCAATGACCTATGTTCGCTATTCTTTGTTTTTGTAATAGCCATACAATGCAATGCAAAAAATTTGAGTTATTTATCGTATATGGAATGGGCAGAAACTCATGAAATCTACAAAATAATACATTGGGTCGCTGTGACGTATATCACATACTGAAGTGAATTTTTACATAAAAAATAACAGAAATGCGATTGATAACAAAATTTACAAATATTCAGGTTTGAGTCAACAAAAAAACCTTTAAAAAAGACGGCGGTTTCCTTAAATTCAAAAAAGGAATAAACAGTTGAGAGCAATAATAATTAAAGATGCCGGCAAAAGCAGCAGTTTGGAATGGACAGAAGTTCCGATGGTTAGACGCAAAGCCGGTGAAGTTATCGTAAAGGTACGTTCAACGGCTGTCAATCGGGCCGATCTGCTGCAACGTCGCGGTTTGTACCCGTCGCCGGATGGTGAATCAGAGATAATAGGACTTGAATGCGCTGGTGAAATTGTGGAAACCGGACCGGAAGTGACGAATTGCAAAGTTGGAGACCGGGTGTGCGCATTGCTTGCAGGAGGCGGGTATGCGGACTACATTAACATTCATCAGGATATGATTCTGCCGATTCCAACCAATCTGTCGTTTGATGAGGCTGCGGCTATTCCGGAGGCCTTTTATACTGCGTATTTGAATTTGTTCGATCTGGGCGAACTCAAGCCAGGTGAAACGTGTTTGATCTATTCCGGTGGAAGTGGTGTTGGAACTGCCGCGATTCAAATTGCAAAATTTGCCAAAGCCACTGTTCTTACAACAGCAGGAAGCCCTGAAAAAATGAGAAGGTGTATAGAACTTGGCGCAGATCATGTTTTTGATTATAAAGAAGATCAATTAATAAGCAAAATCAAACAGTTGACCAAAGTCACCGGTGTCGATCTCATTTTGGACACTGTCGGTGCGAAATATTCTGCAAATAACATCGATTTATTGGGGTATCGTGGGCGCTTGATCTTAATTGGGCTTTTGAGTGGTTCAGTAGCAGCAGTAGATTTGAGTCAAGTATTGAAGAAGAATATTCTGATACGGGGCAGTACTTTACGTAACCGGCCGATTCGGGAAAAAATTATATTAACTCAACAAATAAAATCCTTTGTTTTGCCTCTATTCGAAGATGGAGTTTTAAAACCGGTAATTGATTCCGTTTATCCGATTCAGCAGATCGAAGATGCGCATCAGCGTATGTTGGGAAATAAGAATTTCGGCAAGATCGTTATTTCCGTGGGTTAGTTAAAATAACCGGATTACGATTTCTTACCCTAGGCTTGCCGGTACGAAGCCTTAGGTAAATTGGTTTACTGAGAAATTTTATCTAATTCGGACAGATATTCCAAGATTTATTGTTATATTGCAGTTATTGTTAATTCAATTTTGTAAGATGTTTCGAAAAAACAAAACATTGCCGGTCGTTATTTTTACTGATTTAGACGGGACATTGCTTAATTATTATGACTATTCCTATCGTGATGCACTGCCCATCATAGCGCGTATTCGCGAGCAATCAATCCCGCTCATTATTTGTACCAGTAAAACCCGACACGAAGTTCTTGACTTTCGAAAAGAATTAAACATAGAGGATCCGTTTATCACTGAAAACGGCGGCGGTATTTTTTTTCAAAAAAACCATGAGCATGAGGTTTTCAACGAGAGTGATTACTATGAGGGTTATCGGCTGATACGGTTGGGTAAATATTATTCGGAAATCCGCGCGTTTTTTATAGAGCTAAAAAAAAGTTTTGCTATCACCGGTTTCGGCGATATGGGCGTAAGCGCCATTCAAAATTTGACCGGTTTGTCAATGGATCAGGCGACCAAAGCGAAACGTAGAGAGTTTACCGAACCGTTTATTTTTGAGTCCGAACAAGACGTTTTTCTTGTAGATCAAATGGCTAGGCAAAAAGGATTTAAAGTCGTTCAAGGAGGGCGATTTTATCACTTGATCGGTTCTGAACAGGATAAAAGTGTAGCAGTCGAGCGCGTCATTCAGATCTACGAAAATATGTTTCAGTCAAAGATTATATCAATCGGCGCGGGCGACAGCATGAATGACTACGGCATGCTGAAGGTCGTTCAATATCCGGTATTCATTCCGCATCCGGATGGAAAATTTGAATCGATGGATATTCCCAATCTAATCAAAGCGCCTTATGCCGGCAGCAAAGGTTGGAATGCGGCAATCGAAATGGTTTTAAACTCGATAAAATAAGACAGACTGTACATGAATACTAAAAACATAAAATAATCAGATGAATTATAAAAACACAGCCAGAGAGATATTTACCGCAGCTTTTCAATCAGTATTACCCGCACAACTCATTAATGAATCCGTTCGTTTTGATGGACAATCACTGCGCATTCAAGAGCATGAATATCTGATACCGGCGCAAAGCCGTATTTTTATATTTGGTAGCGGTAAAGCGTCCGTAGCCATGGCCAATGTGCTTTATCAAATTCTGAGCGATCGCATTACCGGCGGAATGATGTTAGCCAGTGATCCCGGGCGGGACATTGGACCCATCCGTGTTTTAGAAAGCTCACACCCTGTTCCGACACAAAAAACACTAGACGCGACCAATCAATTGATAGCCGCAATGTCCGATTTGAGTGACAAGGATTTTTTTATTTATTTATTATCCGGTGGAAGCTCGGCAATTGTTGAAAAGCCAATTTCCCCGATTACTTTAGACGATTTTCAACATACAACATCTTTACTACTGCGTTCAGGTGCGCCTATTGACGAAATGAACATTGTTCGCAAACATCTGTCCATGGTTAAAGGCGGCCGACTAGTGCAATTATCGAGCGGTACTGGGCTGGTACTCGTTTTATCGGACGTAATCGGAGATGACCTATCTACTATCGGTTCGGCGCTTTTGTATAAGGATGATTCAACGTATCAGGATACTGTTACAATTTTAAATAAATATGATCTGATGCAAAAGGTTCCGGCCAATGTACTGGCGGTGATCGATCAAGGACTTGCCCGACAAATTCCTGAAACACCTAAAACAACTCATTCCAACATTATTCATCATATCATAGGCAATAATTATACCGCTTTAATTCGTGCGCAGGAGAAGGCGAATCAATTAGGTTTACCTGCGCATATTATGACTTCCCGGTTAGACGGCGAGGCGCGCGAAGCCGCTAAAGCAATCACAGCAATAGGAAAAGAAATTCACATATCCGGGAATCCGTTTTCTCCTCCGGTCTGCCTTATATTTGGCGGGGAAACAACCGTGACAGTGCGTGGAAAAGGAAAAGGCGGCCGCAATCAAGAATTATGCTTATCCGCTTTGAATGAATTTCGTTCTATGGCATTTCTCACTATTTTAAGCGCTGGTACGGACGGTATCGACGGCCAATGCGATGCAGCGGGAACAGCAGCCGATTGCGAGACATTTTGGAAAGCGCAAGAACTTCAACTCAATATCGACGAGTATTTGGCCGCCAATGATTCGTACAATTTTTTCAAGAAAACAAATGATCTAATTATGACCGGACCTACGGGAACGAATGTGGGAGATATAACACTGATGATCATTCATGAGTAGATTAGCCAGAACCCGCGCTATCTTGTTAGTATTAATAAGGCGTTGAACCGCGTTCTTTATCGGCGATCATAAATAATCGATTTCGTCTTTTTCGCCGTTGAGTCTTTTTTCCATGAATCCTTTTGCGAGATCCTTACCCCCCAACCCGAATGATATAGCCAAAGCCAGCACCACTCCACCAAATGTAATTGCGAATGTTACCAAAACCGTATCTTTTCCAATTCCCAGTTGTTCGAGTGCAACAGACAACGCAAAGAAAAATATCGCATACTTGGCGAAGCGGCTAATAATACCGGCCGTTTTTATTCCGGCATTGACACATGTGATTAACACGGCTCGTCCTATAAAATTACCAAGTAAATAACCGAAAAGCATTATCAATAAGGCCGTAAAGATATACGGAAGGTACAGAACCAAACGTTCTACTAATAATTGCACTGGCTTAAGTTTCATCGCCTGGAGAGAAATCAAAGTGAACAAAACGAACAAAGTCCAGCCGAAAATCTTTCCGATAATGCCCGATAAGGTATCTTTAATGCCTCCTTTAAGAAGCGCTTCGGGGATATTCAATTTCTGGGACACCCGATCTAATTTGCTAAACCTCAGAATTCTAGACAATAGTTTCGATAACAGGACGCTGAGAATAATCCCTAATATAAAAATAATGAAAGCGGACGTCAGTGTCGGTAAATACAGCAGAAAATTATTAAAATAAACCTCTATAGGTTCTATGATTAAATCATTCAACCAATCCATCTCGCACCTCCGATTAGGTTATGACCAGTGGTCGATAATATTTAATTTTTCTTTTTCAAAAGCCAAACAAAGTTGTTCCAATCGCTGTTCAACTTCATCGGCATTGCTATCCCAGACTTCCATGATAAATGAAGCCGTCCTGCCCAGGTATAAGGGTGTTAACGACTTCAATAAGTGCTCACGATGAATCACTTTGTTCTTAAATGCTAAGGCGAAGTTGAACACTATTTTTACCCAGACTTCATCTGAAAAATGAAAATCATTCTTCGATGCATGTTGCAGGCGGCTTAGAGTTGCTAATATATCATCCGGTAGAAACATTTCCCAAATTGGTCTGAGGTCTTTGACGCCCATGTTATATTTTTCGATCAGTCGGTCAACATTCACAGCGATTGGCTCAAGCCCGACGGCATATTGAAATCCGAAAGTCGGCACCGGTTTTGATTCGGTAACATTATGCCAAACCGGTATGTACTGCGCCATCAATTCAAACGTTGAATCAACTACTTGGAATAACATATTGCTCAGATCGACGCCGGGATCCTTGGCATCATGTATTTTGGCTCCCAAAAAGGATTGACATACTTTGAAGGAATTGGCGATCGCCGTGGTAGTCATCCAGATATCGATTCCAAACCGAGCTACGTCGCTTTCCCATACATCCTGTTTTAGAAAAAATTTTGCTAAGGAGCCTGAAAAACCAAATTCGCCGCCGATGGGCTGGCGAATCCGCTGTCCGTACAAAGCGCGTGTTAACGGATATACGATGCCGTTGGTAATCGTGCCGTCAAATTTATGGCGAAGATACATCGGCGCAACATAATCAAAATTTGACTCCAGTACCGGTTTTAACAATAACTCTATCCATTCAGGAGTAATGCTTCGCAAATCAGAATCGACCACGCAGCATGCTTTGACATTTAATCGTTTTGCCGTCTCAAATATGGTTCGGAATGCACTTCCTTTTCCAGGAATTCCGTGATAAGGTGTTGCAATTTTAAGAAAGGTTTTTGAAGAATGAGTGATTAAAAGCGTATCTGAGCTTTCGATGGTTGTATTTCTAACAACATCCATCGTCTGATCATTTGATCCTCCGTCGGAATTTAGCAGTACCGCTTTATAGTTCGGGAAATACTTTGCCAACCCGGCCTGCGTGGCGCGTGCAACATGCCCAATCGTTCCCGCGTTGTTGTAACTCGGAATGCCGACTAATATATCTGCAGAACCGATTCTCTCAACCTGCTCAACCAATGCCTTTTCTAATGAAATTTCTTTCATAACTTATCTGTTTTAAACAAAAAAATCAGTTTGTCAATAGTATTTGTAGATGAAAATAATCATTTGAATGACCTCGATAAATTTACTCAAAATTAAAACGCATTGCAATGTATTGCAATAATTATCTTAATTATTTAACTTAACAGTGCAAATCGAATTCAAGTATTCAAGAAAATAAGTAATACAATATGGCTGATTTTTTTCAAAATGGCAGCGTAACCACTTTACAAAAACTGAAGGATCGACCGATCGAGGAGATAGAAGAAGAACTACGGCAGTTTGCTAAGAAGAAAAATGTGGTTTTATTGCTCCCGTCCTTGTATTCGGAATTTGAAGGTCCCGCGATGCCGCACATCGTCGAGGAATTGCGTCATGTCGATTATTTATTTCAGATCGTGTTATCGCTGGATAGTGCCGATGACCGGCAGTTTCAAAAAGTAAAATCGATTTTCGCGGATTTCCCGTCTAAAGTGAAAATCATCTGGCATGATGGACCGAAAATGTCCGAAATGTATCATAAGTTGAAAGGTAGCGGTTTTGATATCAGTACCCCGGGCAAAGGTCGTTCTGTTTGGGTCACATTGTTATATATCCTTGCGGATAATGATGTGGATGTTATTGCGCTCCACGATTGTGATATTGTGAATTACAAACGGGAGTTGCCGGCACGTTTGATCTATCCCCTGGTTCATCCGGCGCTTCATTATGAATTCAGTAAAGGGTATTATGCGCGTGTGACTCACAAGCTATACGGCCGCGTTACACGCTTATTTTATACCCCGATCATACGCGCGTTAAAAAAAATAATCGGGCTAAACTCTTTTCTTGAATACCTGGACAGTTTCCGTTATCCGCTTTCCGGAGAATTTGCTTTTGTTCGGACATTAGCTAAAGGAATCCGCATCTCCCCGACGTGGGGACTCGAAGTATCCATGTTGAGCGAGGTATATCAAAATGCATCCGTTAACAGGATCTGTCAGGTTGAAATTCAGGAAACCTATGAACACAAACACCAGGAACTGAAAAAAGACAAACCAAATGAAGGTTTAGTCCGCATGGCCAATGACATTTCCCTAACTCTTTTCCGGGTATTGAGTCAGGATGGGATAGTCATGTCACGCGCTTTCTACTCAACATTGCTCACCACGTACATTCAGGAATCACGGAAAGCCATAGATATTTTTAATGCGGTCTCCGTGATCAACGGGCTATCTTATGACCGTAACAGTGAGCTTGAAGCCGTTGACGCCTTTGTAAACGCCCTGAAATCTGCTGTGCAGGAGTTCACGCAGGATCCGATAGGCGTACGGATGCTCCCGGCGTTTGTACGAATTGTAGCTGCGCTTCCCGAATTTACCAATCAGTTGGTCGAACACGTCAATCATGATAATGCGTGATTGACACATCCATGCAGCTCATCGTTTATTATTTTTCAATTTAATAATCCACTTAATCGTATTGACTGAAAAATAATGATCAGCTAAGATTTTTATTCCATCGGATTTATTGGAATTCATCATAATCAGTTTTACATCTCAACAAATTTCGGACGATTGATTTTGCAGTTGCCTTTAATTTGATGGCAAAGTTATGGAACAAATAGACTGGATCATCGTTTTCGGCTACATCGTTTTGATTATTGGCATCAGTATAATAATTGGACGTCGCCAAAAAACGCAGGAGGACTATTATCTGGCAGGGCGCTCGATGGGTGCCTGGAAAATTGCTCTGTCCATCGTTGCCACGCAGGTCAGTGCGATAAGTTTGATAGGCGTTCCGGCATTTGTCGCCGCAAATCCGAGCGGCGGCTTAGTATGGCTTCAATACGAATTTGCCGTACCCCTCGCGATGATTCTGATCATGACCGTATTATTACCTGTCTATCATCGTTTGCGCGTAATCAGTATTTATGAGTATCTTGAAAAGCGGTTTGGCCGTCAAGTCCGGTTATTGTTAAGTATGGTTTTTCTGATCAGCCGCGGGCTGGGAAGCGGCGTGATGCTTCTCGCCACTTCAATTTTGACCGCCGCCTGCCTCGGCCTTGATATTATTACAACTATTCTGATCATGGGAGTGGTGTCTATCATCTATACATCCATCGGCGGAATCACGGCAGACATATACAGCGACATTATCCAGTTAATCGTTCTCTGGATCAGCACATTTATCCTGGTTGGGATTGTCATATCCTTGCTAAATTTTGACACATTGAGTTTGACGTCCATAGAACAACAGCGGTTAAATATTTTCGATTTTCAATCCACGGGTTTAGGTGATGGGCAGACCTTTGGGTTTTGGCCGATGCTTTTCGGCGGCATATTTTTATATTTCTCATATTACGGGTGTGATCAAAGTCAGGCGCAGCGATTATTAACGACTCCGACAGTTCAGGAAGCCCGAAAATCCTTATTTCTGAACGGTCTGTTACGATTTCCGTTGGTGTTGACCTACTGTGCCTTTGGAGTATTATTAATTCCTTATTTGGCTCAAAATTCCGTTATGGCGGAAAAAATAAAAGAGGTCGGGCCTGATTATTTGGTGCCTTATTTTCTGCTCGAGTACGTGCCTAAAGGTTTTCTGGGGCTTACAGTTTCCGGTATTTTTGCCGCTTCCATGTCCAGTTTAGACAGTTCGTTAAATTCGTTAAGTGCTTCGACTTGGCGGGATGTTATTTTAAACTACCATCGTTCTGCATTGAATTGGACTCCCCGGAATTCTGTGCTGATCTCCAGAGTTTTGACCGTTGTATGGGGAGTCATTTGCACCGGATTCGCCGTATTGCTTACCGTGAGTTCAGATACAGTCATCGAACTGATTAACAAAATCGGTTCTGTTTTTTACGGGCCGGTCGCCGCTATCTTCGTTTTAGGCATCCTAATTCGATCGGCCAATCAAACCGGCGCAATTATTGGGTTAGTAGCAGGAGTTAGTGTCAACATAGGATTGTGGGTTTTTGCCGGACAATCTGTTTCCTGGCTCTGGTGGAACCCCATTGGCTTTCTTATTTCATTCTTCACCGGTATGGTTCTCGGGAGGATAACAGGTTTGAATAAATACGTTGTAGTTCAGGGATCGACCGGAATTAATAAGAATGATATTTACTCTGAAAAAACGGTATTTTATTCAATTGGCTTAACCGTTGGATTTGTTTTCATACTGATAATCTGCCTGCTGACTGAATCCTTTCTGCAGAAATTCTTGATGTAGTTTAAAATTTTGTAATGAATGTATTCCAAATACTTCTCACTTCTCCGGTCCGATTTTGATATTTTTCACCCATACGATGTATTCATGCTTGAATGTGACTTTTTGTTTATCTACTTTTCTAAATTAATGAGAAACATAAATTTCGATTATTCGTAGATAATCTCCAGAAGCGATCACTGAAAGCTCTGAAATACTATTCGAATGGAAAATCCCTCCAAAATATTACGGCTGAATATCGTTTTTATTATTTTATTGTTCCTTACGGGACTTGGTATCAGTTCATTTCTTTTTTATGCTCGTATCCGTTTTACTCTTGGAGTTGTTCTCAATGAAGCCGTCATAATTGGTGTTTTAGTGCTCGTTCTATACACCGTATTTACCAATGGCCGGCTTGATGAAATGAGCATTACCCGCAAACTCAGATCAGGTCTCTTACTCATGTTGGCAATTTATACTGTGGGGTTCGTGATAGCGTTTATGCTGCAGCCTGAGTATAAACCCCCAAGATATGCCGGCGGTAATGTGATGGAACCCAACTCTTTATCGGCCGTGCTAGTGGCGCATGTGATCGGAATCGTAGCGGTCGTATGTCTTTCGATTATGCTGAGGTTGATTCAGACGCTTATTTTTCACCGTCGAAAAAAAAACACACAGAATCACTTTTTTGTGTTTGTTCTCCTTGCCGGACTCACCATTCTCTCAACTGCTTTAACCGGCAAACCGTTGCGGTATGATCCTTCCGCCAACCATGTTGTCACGTTCGTGCTGCTTATTCTGACGACCATTTTCATGTCACTGAACGTGGTACGGGTCGGCTGGGTCACGGTACTTAACCGGCGGCAAAAATTATTTACATTCCTTGGCGGCATTATCTTCACTGTAGTGGCGTCGGGCCTTTTAGGCGCGCCGATCGGCGGAGGCATTACGTTCTCGGACATAGTCGAATCTTACAGCCTGTCGGCCGGCTCGTTCCTGTTCATCGTAGCGATTTTCGTTTTTTTCTACAGTATTACAACGACCGTCAATACGTTGATGCATTTGCCGACAGCTGCAATTTATGACAAGAAAGTGCGCGAGATTAATTCCATCTACAGCCTCAGCCGAACGATCAATTCCCTTTTTGATTTTGACAAGATCGTTGTTACCGTTACCGATCTGGTTTGCGAAGCCACGAACGCGCAGGCATCGTGGCTGGAGATGACTAAGGCCAAAAATCCGTCATTCCGAGGCCAGTTTGATTTTGTTGCATTAAAAACAAAAGACAATTTTCATGTTCACTTTTTGGAACTGAGTTCAAAAAAATATCTTACCAAAGGCGGGGATTCACAATTATTTCCATCGAACGATCTTGATTACTTGCATTATTTAGTTCAGCCGGTCGAAATGATTTTACAAACAAAGAAACCGATTGTCATTAATCAGGTTAAAAAGGATAAAACGACTAAGGATCTGAAACGTACGCCAATGGAGTCTCTTGTAGGTGTTCCTCTTATTTCCAACGATGAAATTGTAGGCGTACTCTATGCTGCAAAAGCGCAGCAATTTGGATTTGACCAGGATGATATTGCGATCATATCCGCATTTGCAAACCAGACTACCGTTGCTCTGGAGAATACGAGGCTTGTCAAAGAATCCTTGGAAAAAGAACGGTTGGAGCAGGAATTGCGCATTGCGCACGAAGTGCAGATGAGGCTGATCCCACAACAAATTCCCACGATCAGAAACGAAACCGGCACGAAAGGACTCGATATAGGCGCAATGACGCTTCCCGCCAATGAAGTCGGCGGGGACTATTACGATTTCGTTAAGTTGGCGGATTGGCGTCTAGGCATTGTGGTTGCTGATGTTTCCGGAAAAGGTACTTCGGCTGCATTTTATATGGCGGAAATCAAAGGAATTATTCAGGCGTTAGCTGGAATTTATTCTGCACCAAAGGACCTGATGATTGCGGTCAATGAAGTTTTATATGGAAGCATGGATCGAAAATCTTTTATTACCGTTCTCTATGTTGACTTTGATATTTCAAAAAACGAATTACGTTTTGCGCGCGCAGGGCATTGTCCGCTGCTGCACGTTTGCGGTGAAGAAAATAATTTTGTTCGTCCGGACGGCATCGGACTTGGGCTGGACAACGGGTTGCTTTTTCGTAATTCGATGGAGGAACATGTGATAAAGGTTCAAAATGAGGACATTTTCGTTATGTACTCTGACGGATTAATTGAGGCGCGAAATCCAAATGGCGAGGAATTTGGGGAGGACAGACTATGCGCGTCAGTTCAATCAGTTCGCAGCCTCGATGCTCAAACGATCAAAGATAAGATCATTCAGGACGTCAGTTTTTTCGAAAACGGATCTAAGGCGCACGACGATTTGACTTGCGTTGTATTAAAATTGAAAGAACTTTCGGTTGATGCGGAAACGCACGTTTCATCGCCGCGCAAAGATGCCGTGCTTGTACAGGGTTGAAATGACGGCCATGGGTTTAACTTTCGGCTTGAATTAAATGAAAAATAGGATTACAATACTCATACTCTAAAATGTATTCTATTTTTCATCCATTAACTAATGTAGGAATGGTTCAATGAGCGGATTCGAAGTCTTTCGAAAAGACAACCAGGACGTTTCAGTACTCTTCTTAAAAGGGTATCTGGATGCCCATACGTATCCTAATTTTGAAGCAGAGCTTCAAAAATTGGTTGATGAAAAGCGATATAAAATTATCGTCGACTTCAATGACCTGAGCTACATTTCAAGTGCGGGGCTGGGCGTTTTCATGGGCTTCATCGAAACGGTCCGTGATAATTCCGGCGACATCAAGCTATGCTCCATGTCGAGCAAGGTGTTTAAGGTTTTTGATTTGTTGGGTTTTCCGACGATCTATCAGATTTTGAAAGATGCGGAAGAAGCTCATAACAAATTTAAGGACACCGGCAGTGTATCCGGATAATGACTCAAAGATGTAATATAGGGTGAATTGAAGAGGTTTTAGAGTGAAAAAGAAATCGGCAAATATTTTTACGTTAAATATTCCCAGTCGAACGGATAATCTGGAGATCATCAGGGAGTTTATCATTGGGATTGCAAAAAAATTCGGATTTGATGATGAAGGAATCAGTGAAATTGAGCTGGCCGTAGATGAAGCTTGCGCAAACGTGATCAAACATGCATACAATTACGATGAAAATAAAAAGATAGATATAACCGTAGAAACCAATTTGTCTAAACTCACCATTACGATAAGCGATCAGGGCCGAGGATTCGATCCCGGCAAATTGGAAAGCCCGGAACAACGCCTACAAAAACACGCGCGCGGCGGTTTGGGCATCGCGCTGATCAAAAAGGTTATGGATGAAGTAAGTTTCGATCTTCATCCCGGCAGTAACCACGTTAAAATGGTAAAATATATTTCTAATCCTAATTAATTCCTTCCTTGCATTTCTTTTAATTCCCGCTCTATATTAATCATGATCTTTGCACATAACGAAAAGTAATCGTACTCATGACGTTCGCTTTGTCAGATATTATAACATACCTGAGCCCCGTGGTGTTTTTGTATCCGGAAATTCATTATGTGTTTAAGTGGCTTCCATTCAGCCGTTATCGTATTGGCGAACCGGAAATAATCGCTGACGCCCCCTATCGCGTCGAACCGAATCGTGATTTACCCGTTCTACTTTTGGTTAAGGATGCGGATAAGCACCCGGTCAGGCTTATCAGAGCCGTAATTACATTATGCGGAGGATCGAATACAGCCGTTCATGAAATTGGGATAAATGAACTGGTGGATTCGCCCTGGTGGCGGAAGATTTTTAACGTAAACATTCCACCGGACTGGCGTGGTCAAGTTTTGTCGGTCGACGTTCAAATTGATTATCAAATTGGGGGAAATCATAAAACACTCCATAATGATAATTGCTTTGGATTGAGTCAAGATCCTTTGAAAGTCTTAGCTGCAAAAGATCCGACGCCGGCATTTGAAAACTGGTTTCAGGGTGATTTGCATTTCCACACGGATTATACCAGCGATCAGGTTGAATTCGGAGCGCCGATGGATGCGGCGGTAGAAATGGCCCATGCGCTTGGGCTGAGTTTTTTTGCTGCAACAGATCATTCTTATGATCTGGATGACTATGAAGATAATTATTTGCTGAATGATCCGGTGTTAAAAAAATGGAAGAGATCGCGGGAAGAAATCAAAACACTCAATACAGTAAATAAAGATCGGATGGTCATCATTCCAGGGGAAGAAGTGTCCTGTTCAAATGAGGAAGGGCGTAACGTGCACTGTTTGGTGCTTGATCATGACGATTTTCTTCCAGGTTCGGGCGACAGCGCTGAGCGTTGGTTTCGGACCGATGCCGAGATGACCATCGGTGATGTTGCAAAAAAAGTAAGTTCTTCCGGATTAATGATAGCCGCTCATCCGAAAGATCCGGTGCCGTTGTTAGAAAAGTTTCTTATTCGCCGGGGACAATGGGCAGATACGGACTGCCGAACGAAGGGGATCAGCGGGCTGCAAATATTAAACGGACTTGACAACGACGCATTTACAGAAGGATTAGCGCAATGGGTTCGGCAATTACGGGACGGCGGCCGGAGCTACCTTTTTGCCGGAAATGATGCGCATGGAAATTTTAATCGGTATCGACAGGTCAAAATACCCATGCTTTTGCTGAATGAAATTGAAAACCATCAGGCTTTTGGGTGGGCTAGGACCGTGGTATGGTTGGGTCAAGATACTTTAACGGCAAAAAATATCATAAAACATTTACAATGCGGCCACGCAGTGATCAGTAACGGCCCACTCACCGTGTTCACCGTTCAAAATGAACATGGAGGTATATTCCAGATCGGAGAAACAGCAAACGGAAACAATTTAAAACTCATGCTTCGATGTAAGACTAATGCCGCATTGGGGAATTTTGCAGAAATAAAAATTATCGCCGGACAAATTGGAAAAGCAGAAGTCGTAATCGGCAATTTCCAATCCCTGCGGCATTTTATAGAATATGAAATTAAAGTACGTTCAGCCGCATACAGTTATTTCCGATGCGAAGCGAGAACCTCTGAAAATTTATTTTGCTACACCAATCCGATATGGGTTGAAAAGAGGTGAAGAAACTTTTAGCTTCCAAAATCACATTGCTTTTATGTGTTATCTTTTTTAAGTTTTTACAAGTAATTTTCCATAAAAAACAATTTGATGCGACCATTTGATATTCATTGTTCAAACGGCATTCACGTTGATAAGGAACTTCCGGGCGACAAATCGATCTCGCATCGCGTTGCGATCATTGCAGCGATAGCAGAAGGCGAATCGATTATACAAAATATGGCAACCGGCGCTGATGTTATATCTACGCTGCAATGTTTATCTCAATTGGGTGTGGAAATTGAAACTTCAGCGCGTGAAATACGGGTTAAAGGTAAAGGACTAAACGGGCTTCGAAAAACAGATCGGCATTTGGACTGCGGTAATTCCGGAACCACAGCACGTTTATTGGCCGGCGTTCTTGCTGGACAACCATTTGAGTCAGTTCTTGCAGGCGATGAGTCGCTTTCTAGAAGACCTATGAGACGCATTGCGAACCCATTGGGACGGATGGGAGCCGGAATCCAAATATCTGAAGGCGGAACTCTCCCCATGGCAATTTCCGGAACTGTATTGAAGGGATTGAGCCATACACTTGAAGTTGCAAGCGCGCAGGTAAAATCCTGTATACTCCTTGCCGGCATGTATGCTCAAGGGGAGACCACTATACTCGAAACGATTCCAACCCGTGACCATACGGAGAGGTTATTGCCCTTTATCCGGAAGGAATTTTTGCCTGATGCACATAAGTTGACCGTACACGGCGGCTGTAGTATATCGCCGTTCCATATGGCCGTGCCGGGAGATTTTTCATCGGCGGCATTTCTAATTGCAGCGGGAATCCTGATTCCCGATTCGAAGATTCGGTTACGTCGCGTGGGATTAAATCCGACGCGCACCGGATTGCTGGATGTTTTGAGAAGGATGGGAGCGCAGGTCACGATAGAGAACCAAGTTGAGGAAGCAATTGAACCATTTGGAGACATAGTTGTTTCTTATAATGGTCAGACGCTGCAAGGATGTTTACTGGATAAAAAAATAATCGCAAGTATTATTGATGAAATTCCGATTCTTGCAGTGCTTGGAACCCAAACCGATTCGGGTTTGGAAATAAGAAATGCATCTGAACTTCGAAATAAAGAATGTGACCGCATCACGGCGCTTGCGTATAATTTACGTCAAATGGGAGCTGAAGTTGACGAATTTGAAGACGGTTTATTTGTTCATCCATCTACTTTGAAGCCTGCTTCAATAAAGACTTTCGGTGATCACAGGATTGCGATGGCCTTTACCATTGCTGCCATGGCGGCCGGTGGCGTATCGACCATAGACGATAGCGAATGTATCGCGATCTCTTTCCCCGGGTTTATGAAGTATCTCGATATTGAACCAACCGATCGCCATCGGGAACTTTTATCGTGTTAAAATTTTGAACAGAATCTTGTAACATAGCGGAGGAATTATGGCCAAGGAAAAAGCGAAAAACGGAAAAATCAGAATCGGTGTTATTGGTTGCGGCGCCATAACGCAGATCATTCACTTTCCTATTCTGTCCAAAATGGAAGACGTCGAGATTGTGGCAATTGCCGATACGGATAAAACCAAAGTTCAGGCGCTTGGAGAAAAATACCATATAGAAAACAACTTTACCGATCATACCAAGCTGCTGGAACTGGATGATATTGACGCGGTACATATTTGCACGCCGAATAGTATGCATGCGGAGATGACGATCGATGCATTAGCTGCCGGAAAGCACGTGATGGTTGAAAAGCCGATTGCACGTACGTACGAAGAAGCAAAAAGTATGGCAGATGAGGCTCGAAAACGTAAAATGAAATTAATGGTAGGGATGAATCACCGATTCAGGCCGGATGCGATGATCTTGAAGAACTTTGTAAAAGGCAAAGAACTGGGAAAGATTTTTTATACGAAAGCAGGCTGGCTGCGCCGGCGCGGCAGTTGGAATGAAACCGAATGGGCGAAGAAAAAACAAATGGCCGGCGGCGGAGTTTTTATGGATCTCGGAATCCCCATGCTGGACCTGTCGTTATGGCTTATGGACAATCCAAAAGTGAAAAGCGTATACAGCGCAATGTACAATCATTATCAAAAAGAAGGCATTGAGGATTCGGCAACTGTTTTGATTCGCTTTGAAAATGACGCGATTCTGAGTCTTGAAGTGAGTTGGACGCTCTTGATGGAAAATGATTTTATGTACACCAATTTATTCGGAACGTTAGGCGGGGCTTTGCTCAATCCGCTTCGGATTCACAAAGAAATGCACGGCAATTTAGTCAATGTGACGCCGACGAAGATGGAGCGGCCTGAAAATAATTATAAAAAATCTTATGAATATGAAATAAAACATTTTGTCGAATGCGTCAAGCACGACCGGCCAGTTTTATCCAGCGCGGATGAAGCGGCAGAAGTCATGCGGATTTCCGAGGCCATTTACCAGTCGGCCAGAGAGAAAAAAGAGATTGTAATGAAATAAAATTTAATAGACTGAAGCTCTCATAAGCGAAAGCTTCAGGATTAATTCTGTCGGACGATCTTTACTTGCTGAATTTGTTTTGGCGACTTTTTGGTTATTTTGAACAAGATATTGCCGTGCCGTATTTCCTCGGATAAACTTGGAATGTGGCCGGCTTTTTCATTTAAAAAACCTGCCAGTGTTTCATAATCCCTGTCGGCAGGAAGATCCGAATGAAATTGTTCGTTGAAGGCGTCTATGCGCATTTTTGCATCTACGGTGAAACTTCCATCCGCGTGAGCTTCGAACTCTTTCTTTTCATCGTCGTATTCATCTTGAATTTGCCCCACAATTTTCTCTAGAATATTTTCAAGAGTGATGAGCCCGCTCGTCCCGCCAAATTCATCAATCACTATACCAATGTGAATCTTTTGCTGCTGAAAATCGTGCATCAGCCGGCTAATACTCGTTGTTTCCGGTGCAAAATAGACAGACCGTAAAATCTTTGTAAGATCGTGTTCGCTTGACCTGTCGATTTTAAAAAGGTCTTTGACATATAAAATGCCGATCAACGTGTCAACAGTTTCACGGAAAACGGGAATACGCGTAAACCCGCTGTCTACTGCCATCTTGAAGTTCTCATCAAAACTGCGATCTATATCCAGAGCAAACATCTGCGTGCGGGGCACCATGATTTCCTTGACGGTAGTCTCAGTAAAATCAAAAATATTCTCAATAAGTTTAAACTCCGTTGCATCAATTACGCCGCTTTTGCGTCCATCAGCAATTAGTAAACGAATTTCCGCTTCGGAGTGGCTGAGTTCGTGCTCTCCAACAGGCCGGATCCCAATGACCCGCAACATTAAATTGGCGCTGCCATTTAAGAAAAAAATAAACGGTTTAAAGATAATATAGAAAACGCGTAACGGATATGAGACCCAAAGAGTTGTATTCTTCGGGTACTGAATTGCCGCAGACTTGGGTGCGAGTTCTCCCAGAGTGATGTGTAAAAATGTTATAATCGAAAACCCGATTATAAATGAGACGGCGTGAATGATCTGCGGATTCACAATCCCAAAAAAATCGATCAATGGCGCAATCATACGTGAGACAGCCGGTTCACCGAACCATCCAAGGCCGATGCTGGCGATGGTAATACCAAGCTGTGTTGCCGATAAATACGCGTCGAGATGGGAAATCACCTCTTTTGCAATTTTAGCTCTGGCGTTCTTTTCATGCAGCAGCGTTTCTATCTGCGTCGACCGGACTTTTACAATTGCAAATTCTGCGGCTACAAAAAAACCGTTAGCCAGAACGAGAAAAAAAATGGCAAATATCTCAAAAACCACATGACTCCTTGTATTAATAAAAAAGAAAAGGTAATCCCGCAGTTGAGCGGAATTACCTATTAAATATGTAGATGCGGCAGACGATACTATTTTCTACTCTTGATAAATTCATCCACGATTCTATCGATATCTGTTTCTTTTAATGCTGATGAGCCATAGGTGCGTTCCCCTGAGCCCGACGGAATAGGCGTTTCCGATTTTTGTTTTTTGGGACGTGAGTCGAAGGCCGGCTGTTCGTATTTTGAGTCCGTACCTGAAGGTACGATTGGTGAAGGGGTTGTTTGGTGCACCAATGTCGATCTGAACGGACGAATTTCAAACGCCAATCTCTTGACATTGATCAGGTGCGTAGGCATGATGTTGTCCGTAGTGATTGAACCTCCGAGAGTTCCGGGCCCCAGTGTCATAGAAGGCGCAAGCCCCGTCGTATATCCGACTGCTCCCAGTGTCGAGACCGTATTTACACAAATGCGAAAGGCCGGTTTTTCAAGGCCAAAACGCATGATCACATCATGATCGTTGGAGTGAATGGACATCGTGTGCCCAATACCGCCGAAGTTCAGGATTTTGACTGCGAGATCGCATCCGGCTTCCCAACCGTCCACATAAAATAAGGACAAGACCGGGGACAGTTTTTCTGCCGACAAGGGTTCCTGTTTACCTACTTCTTTGCATGGCGCAACAAGTATCGTTGTATTTGCAGGAACTGAAAACCCGGCTTTCTCGGCGATGACGGACGCCGGCATGCCGATAATTTCCGTATTGAGTCTTCCGCGGCCAAACATGAGTTTTTCAAGTTTAGTTTTTTCGTCATCCGAACAGAGGTGCGCGCGATTGTTTTTTAATTCCGCCAATGCCTGTTCTTTCAGGGAGATATCCACGATCATGGAATTTTCGGACGAGCAAAGAAGGCCGTAATCAAAACATTTACCGGCAACGATATCCGCAACGGCTTTCTTGACGTTCGCCGTTTTTTCAATAAATGCCGGCGCGTTGCCGGATCCAACACCGTAAGCCGGTTTTCCGGAGCTGTATGCTGCATGAACAATTCCATGGCCGCCCGTGGCAAGTATCACGGCAATTTCGGGACAATGCATCAGCGCCTGTGTTCCCTCGATCGTCGGCGTTTGTATACAGCCGATCAGTCCTTTAGGAGCGCCGTGCATTTCCGCGGCTTTTCTTAGTATTTCAGAGGCCTCGAACGTGCATTTCGCTGCACGCGGGTGAGGCGCGACAGCAACGCCGTTACCTGCTTTGAGCGAGATCAGTATTTTATACATCACAGTTGACGTCGGGTTGGTAGTCGGGATAATGGCGGCAACGACACCCATCGGCCAGCCGATTTCATAAATCTTTTTCTTTTCGTCATGACGGATAACGCCGACGGTTTTCATATCCTTGATATAGTCGTATACATCCCTGGTGCCAAACTGATTCTTGACAATCTTGTCTTCATAACGGCCCATCCGTGTTTCTTCATAAGCTAATTTTGCCAGACGCTCGGCGGCTTCAAAACCTGCATCCGCCATGGCTTTGACAATCGCGTCAACCTGATTTTGTGAGAACTTTGCAAATTCTTTTTGAGCGGCGGCGGCTAAACGCGCCACGTCGCGCGCTTCCTGCATTGAAATAAGATCTTTGTCCATAAAGTATGTCGTTCGAATTGTTTCGAAAGAAATCAATTAAAAAAATATAGAGATTATAGAAACGACTTTCAAGGAATATGTACCAAAAATGATGAACAGTCTCTAGTTAAACATGAGGACTCCCATTAGCAACCGTAAAAAACAAAAAAGTCCAATCCGCTTCCGGACTGAACTTTCATTGCTTTCAAAAGGAATCTATTATTTCAGAGCGGCATCAATTTGCGCGGCCGTGCAAAAGCCTTTGGCTACCAAAACTTCGCCGATTTTTTTACCGCTGGCCGCCTGATCCTTCAAAGCTTCATCAAGCTGCGCCTGTGTAATTACGCCCTGACTGACTAATTTGTCACCTAACATGTTATTGTCCCTTTCTTGGTTTAATTATGTGAATAACCGTTAATTCATAAGGTCGTGAAGACGCTGTAAAAAAATACGCAGCCCTTTATTGTTTAGTTATAGAACTTTTTGCCTGATTTTTTCATTTCAAGAAGGAAATCACACGGTTTGAATCTGGCGCCGAATTTCTGTGTATAGGTTTCCAGAACATTAACTATCTTTTCAATTCCTTCCGAATCGGCATATCTCATCAGACCGCCGCGGAATGGAGGAAATCCCGTCCCGAAAATCATTCCGATTTCAATATCATCTACCGAATTGACAATACCTTCAGCAAGACACATGGCGGCTTCGTTGATCATCGGATAGGTCATGCGTTGTACCATTTCTTCTTTGCTGACGGAACCGTCGCCTTTAACATCAATGAGTGAATATACTTTTTCGTCAACCACGGCGCGTTTGTCGCCATGCACATAAAAACCTAATCCTCCCTTTTTCCCGAGCCGTTTGTCGGCATTTAGTTTTTCAAGCGCATGGGAACCTTGTACACGCGCACCGAATGCGTTTTCGAATATTTTTCCGACTTTATAGGCAACGTCTATTCCTACTTCGTCGATCAGCAACGCCGGTCCCATGGGCATGCCGAAATCCGTCATTACTTTGTCCATAGTTTCAATTTTGACGCCTTCTTCGAGTAAGAAGCCGGCTTCATTCAGATACGGCATTAAAAGGCGGTTAACTAGAAATCCGGCTCCGTCATTTACGACAATAGGTGTTTTGCCTAATCTTTTTGAAAACGAATAAATGGCAGCAACCGCTGTGTCGGATGTTTTCTTGCCGCGGATAATTTCTACCAGCGGCATACGGTGAACGGGATTGAAAAAATGCATGCCAATGAAATTTTCAGGCTTCTTGTAAGCCGTGGCCATTTCTGTTATCGATAAGGACGACGTATTGGATGCTACGATACATTCGTCATTAACATGCTTCGATAATTCGGCGATCACCTGTTTCTTAATATCCATATTTTCCACGATCGCTTCTACAATAAGTTCAGATCTTCCGAATCCCTGATAATCCAAAGTGCCTGTGATGTAGGCCATTTTCCGTTTCAGTTCCATTTTTGTGAGACGTCGGCGTTTCAGTTTTCGTTCGTATAACTTTCTTGATGCATCCAAGCCCAAGCCGATCGCTTGATGATTGATGTCCTTCAGGCGCACTTCAACATTATTATCCGAAAATAAATAGGCAATACCGCCGCCCATGACGCCTGCGCCCAAAACGCCGGAGTAACGTATCTGCGGCGCAGTAATCTTTTTATCGGTGACGCCCGTGTTCTTTTTGATATCTTCTGTTAACCGGAAAATACGGATGAGGTTTTTCGAAATCGGGGTAACGATCATTTCACCCAGGTATTTTGCTTCGATCTTCAAACCGTCTTCGAGGGATTTAGAAAAACCTTCCTTAACGGATTGTAAGGCGCGCAGCGGCGCCGGGTAATGTCCTTTGGTTTCTTTCAACACACTTTTTTTAGCCTGACTGAATATCACGCCTTTTCCGACGGTTTCCAGGAGAAAATTAACAACGCCTTTGACTTTTCTTCGTTCGGTATATTTCTTCGACTTGCCGTTGAGAAGTTCCGTGACAAATTCTAGCGCGTATTTTTCGTAAAAGTTTGCAGGTATGACTTTATCGACCAGGCAGGTCTTGTAGGCACGTATGGCGTCCAATGTTTTGCCTGACAGAATAAGCGGCAACGATCGCTGCAAACCGATCAGGCGCGGCAAGCGTTGGGTTCCTCCAAAACCGGGTATGATGCCGAGCATAACTTCCGGCAAGCCGATTTTCGTTTTTGGGCTGTCCGTGGCAAGCCGGTAATGACAGGCAAGCGAGAGTTCCGTTCCGCCTCCCATACAAGCGCCGTTGATGACACAGACGACAGGAAAGGGAAGCTTTTCCAGTTTGCTGAAAATCGCTTGACCGGCTGCTGCGCCTTGCTCGCCTACTTTTGCATCCGTAATGTTCTTGATCTCATCGATGTCTGCTCCAACAATAAAAATACCGTCTTTGGCGCTGGAAATAATACATGCCTTAATAGTTAAAGCATTGTTATTCATCCAATCGGTCGCGCGATTCAGTGACTCCATGACGGGCGTGGAGAGTTTATTAAATTTTTCATTCGGGAAATCAAAAACCAGATAAGCAATCTGGTCTCTGACGCTGAGCGTGAGTCCAAAATATGTTTCCATAGGAACCTGTTTGATTTTTGTGAAATTAAATGCCAAAAATCAAAACTTAAAATGATAAATAAAAAATCACAAATGGTTTTGCTCATCATCATCGATTTTTTTATCATTTTTCACTTTTTTGATTTTTGATTTAGTTAAGGCACTTCTATCTTATTAATGATTTGAGTCACGACTTCTTCGCTTGTTAGTTCCTCCGCCTCGGCCTCATACGTGAGAATAACCCTATGCCGAAAAACATCCATCGCGATGGCGCGAACATCCTCCGGAATAACATATCCACGACGTTTGATGAACGCGTAGGCTTTGGATGCAAGGATCAGATTGATCGAGGCACGCGGCGAGGCGCCGAATGAGATCAGGGGTTTAAGATCCGGTAATCCGTATTTTTCCGGCTGACGCGTCGCAAAAACCAAATCGACAATATAGTTTTCAATTTTTTCATCCAGATAAATGTCATTAACCGTTTTACGGGCCTGCAGGATCTGCTGAGGATTGATCACGGCGTTAACGCCCGTCGTACCTGTTGTTTTTGCCATACGCCGGATGATCTCGAGTTCTTCTTCACGTGAAGGATAACCGATCTTGAGCTTTAACATGAAGCGATCCACCTGCGCTTCCGGCAAAGGATAGGTTCCTTCCTGTTCAATCGGATTCTGCGTGGCAAGAACAAGAAACGGTTCATCTAACTTATGCGTCGTATCGCTGATAGTAACTTGTCTTTCCTGCATCGCTTCGAGCAGAGCGCTTTGTACTTTGGCCGGAGAACGGTTGATTTCATCGGCCAGAATCAGATTGGAAAAAATAGGCCCTTTTCGCGTGAAAAAATTGCCTTCTTTTTGATTATAAATTAATGTGCCGAGAAGATCCGCAGGCAAGAGGTCAGGCGTAAATTGGATACGCTGAAATTTTGTTTGTACGGTTTCCGCCAGCGTTTTGATTGCCAACGTCTTGGCTAATCCGGGTACGCCTTCCAGCAATACATGTCCGTTAGAAAATAGTGCGACCATCAACCGTTCGACCATATACTTTTGACCGACAATGACTCGTCCGATTTCCTTGATGATCCCGTCAATAAAAGCACTTTCGAGGTGAATACGTTCATTGAGTTCACGAATGTCCATAATCTAACTCCATGGGGTTTGCTGTTCAACTTTAATCACGACGAGCGTGATGTCATCTTGCTGATCTGTATCCGGCGCAAAATTCCGAACATGTTCGATGATATGATTTTGAATTTCTTTTGCGGATAGATGCGCATGTTCCGAAATGATTTTCTTCAAGCGGTCGTCGCCGAATAATTCGTCGCGGTCGTTAAATACTTCCGTGACTCCATCGGTGTAAAGTACAATAATATCGCCGTGGTCGATCAGTTTTGTCATCTGCCGGTATTCCTGATCTGGCAGAAAACCCAGCACAACTCCTCCTTCGCGAAGACTTATCCAATCGCCGGATTTTTTCAAGATCATCGGAGGGTTATGTCCGGCATTGGTGTAATACATAACCAGGCGTTCAAAATCAAGAGTGCAATAAAAAAAAGTTGCGAACCGGCCTTCCGCCGTATTGATACACAAAATATTATTAAGCGAGGAAACCATTTCTGCGGTGGTTTTGTATTCAAAAACTTTTCCCCTAAAACTCGTGTATAAAACCGACATCATGATTGCGCCGGGAACGCCTTTCCCGGAAACGTCGCCGATGCAGATACCAACTTGAGAATCATTTAGTTTCAGTATGTCATAAAAGTCGCCGCCGACGGCTTGACAGGGAATACTTTTGCCTGCTATGTCCAGATTTTCAATATGTGGAAATTCATGCGGAAGGATCGCTTGCTGAATTTTTCCGGCGATTTCCATTTCCTTATGCAGTTCCTCGCTTTTGATGGCGGCTTCGTTAAGCTGGGCATTCTTGATAGCGATGCCCGCTTCGCTTGCAAGGGCAACCAGGATGTCCAGAAATCCTTCATGGTAGGTGCCTAACGTATCGCTCTCCAGGTTGAGAACGCCAATGACACGATCGCCGTGGCTGATCGGAATCGTAATTTCCGACTGTGTATCGTCACGTACCGCTACATAATGTTCGTCAAAACTCACGTCTTTCACAATAACCGGCTTGGCAATTTTGGCAACATGACCGATCAGGCCTTGTCCCACATTCATTTTAATATCTTCAAGCACCTGTTCGTCATAACCTCGAATGACGGCGCTCTCAATTTCCTGATTGTCTTCATTCACGAGAAATATCCCGGCAGCATCGTATGGCACGATCGTTTTGATCGAATCGAGGATCATGTCGAGTAATTTTTCAAGGTGAATGGTGGAGTTGAACGTCTTTGCAATACTCAGAACCAGTTCTTTTTCGGTAGCGCTTTTTTTCAGCTGCGCATACAATCTGGCATTCTCGAGCGTATGGCCTACGCGCTGCAACGAAGTCCACAGAATTTTTTTATCTTCGCCGGTCAATTCGTAACGGGAACTCGTTTCTTTGCTCAGCGCAATGATTCCCGTCAATCCTTCTTTTTTCAGCATCGGAACGATATACCGATGTCCTTCGTATTTCAGTACGTCCAGTTTAAACTCCGGCTCCGTTCCGTTTTGAAAAGCAAGAAGGTCATCAACATCAAAAACTTTGCGTACACCCATCATTTTAATGTCGTATAGAAGATCCGTTCTTATTTTTTTTGAGATCAATCCGTCGCCGCCGGTTGAACTGATGAGTGAAAACATTTCAGGTCCGCGAAAATATAACGACACCTGCTGAACATTGAGGATTTTTCTTAATTTATCGGTGACTTTATCCGCTAATTCTTTATAGGAAGAGTTAGCCGATAAGGCGGAATCGAGACTCCGGATGCGTTCCTGACGGACGTAGTAATAGTTGTAAAGTATTTTCTTAATATACAGTTCGATCAATTTACGAAGCGGTTCATAAATGATCACTATAAGCGCGGCTTCGACGGTGTAGGCGGAGAAATCGTTGACGCGGGGAAAAAAACTATTAAACACATGCTCGCTTACCAGAAAAATAATAATAAAAATAAAAGCAAGGAGCGTATAGAGTATAAGGTTATTGAATTGTCGGAAAAACTTGAGCATGAGCGTGTTGGGAAAAATGTGTCTGATAAAAACGGTTTAATATAACCGCCGTGACGCTAAAATTCAAGCACAGATGTAAATGAAAAGTCTCCGTATTTAGCGGAGACTTTATAACGATGCTTGATAAGATGTTATTTAGAAAATGGATTAATCGTAATAATCCAAACCCAAGTGCGTGATGAGGTCTTCGCCTTTCATCCAGCGAAGTGTGTTCTTCATTTTCATCAATTGGATAAAAAGATCGTGTTCAGGATACACGGAGGAAGCGTGCTGGGGGCTCTTCCAATAAAATGAAAGCCATTCCTGAATGCCTTTGAAGCCAACGCGTGATGCGAGGTCCAAAAAGATCGCCAGATCCAGTACGATCGGCGCGGCAAGAATCGAATCGCGGCAAAGAAAATTCACTTTGATCTGCATCGGATACCCAAGCCAGCCGAAAATATCGATATTGTCCCATCCTTCTTTATTATCCCCGCGCGGCGGATAATAGTTAATTCGCACTACATGTGAAATATTGCCGTACAAGTCGGGATATAATTCCGGTTGAAGAATATGTTCCAATACGGAAAGTTTACTTTCTTCTTTTGTCTTAAATGACTCCGGATCGTCCAGAACTTCTCCGTCGCGGTTGCCAAGAATATTGGTTGAATACCAGCCGTTGACTCCCAACAGACGCGCCTTAAAGCCCGGCGCCAGAATGGTTTTCATCAACGTTTGCCCGGTCTTAAAATCTTTACCGCAGATTGGTACATTCTTATCCAGGGCAAGCTGCATCAATGCAGGAATGTCTGCAGATAAATTAGGCGCGCCATTGGCATACGGAACGCCTTCCATGATCGCGGCATAGGCGTATATCATACTGGAAGGGATGTTCGGATCATTTTCACGCATACCTTTTTCCAGACTCTCAATGGTATTATGAACTTCGGAGGGCTTGATAAATATTTCCGTAGAACCGCACCACACCATCACGAGACGGTCGCAACCGTTGTTTTTCCTAAAATCCTGTATGTCTTTTCTAAGTTGGTCAGCCAGGTCCATCTTATTCTTGCCGGTCTTGACGTTGGGCCCGGTCAGTCGTTTCACATATTTCTGATCGAAAACGGCTTTCATCGGTTTGATTTTTTCCAATTCGGGCCGAACTTGGTTCAGCAGATCTTTTTCAAGCACGCCGGCTTTCATGGCAGCTTGATACATATTGTCTTCGAAAATATCCCAACCTCCGAAGACAATTTGATCCAATGCTACCAAAGGAACAAAGTCTTTGATCTTGGGAGTTCGTTTCTCCGTTCGTTTTCCAAGGCGGATCGTGCCCATTTGTGTCAGAGAACCGAATGGCTGGCCAATGCCATTGCGCGAAGCAATGACGCCCGCAACCATGGTCGTTGCTACGGCTCCCATTCCCGGAAGCAGAATTCCTAATTTTCCATTTGCATCTTTTATTTCAACTGTTTTCTTTTCCAAGAGAGCGTTCTCCTTTGCTTAGCGTACTTCTTCTTTTAATGATGTTTTTTCATGTTGCAGTTCCATCGCTAACCCGGTTTTGTAGCTGTGAACCATACGTTGGACGGATGTGTAATTAGACAAGACCGCAACAACGGCCAGTGGGAAAGTAAAAATATAGATAGGTTTGAAAAACTCAATACCGTTGTAGATAAATACAAAATTCGGGTCTATGAACCACACCGACATACCGCAGAACATGGAACCCGCTCCAAGCCAGACGATGCGTTCCTCTCGTTTCATCAGTCCAACTTTACATTCGATATGCAGGCTTTCCGAACGCGCGCGAATGTAGCTGACCATGGTGGAACCTCCGAGCGCAACAAAACAAAACACGGACGAATAAAGATAATCCTGCGCGACGAGATAATATCCCATGCCGAGAAACATAATTACTTCGCTGTACCTGTCCAGAACTGAGTCATACAGGGCGCCAAAGCGCGTACTGAGCCCTGCGGCCCTGGCTACTTTTCCGTCGAGCATATCGCATAATCCGCCTATGAGAACAAAAAAGCCGCCCCATCCGACGTATTCCAGATCCGCACGCGTACCAAATTTTGCCCCAAAAGCAAACGAACCGGCTGCGATGAGATTCAGCACCAGGCCTAAGGTAGTAAACCAATTCGGATTTACTTTGGTTCTACTAAATAAGCTGATTAGCGGTTGGATAAGTTTTGTAAATCCGGTCTGTATGGGCCGGGGTAACATTAGACTCAAATCAAAGTCCTAGTAAATTGGTAATAAAATCAGAGGAAAAACCAAGATTAGCCTTTGTCTTAACGGGCGAATTTAAAAATTGGGTATGTAATAAGCAAGGTATTTCTTGACAAAGAAAGCTTTAATGAATACCTTTTTCGAAAAATTTGGCACCTTATTTGAACTACTATGACGTTTGATCAGGAAATGCACGCCGACAAAAAGCGGGTCGCTTTGACCTCAGTTTTTGCGGCTATCTTTTTGACAGGATTCAAGTTAATTGTCGGTTTCAACACCGGAAGTTTGGGAATACTGTCCGAAGCCGTTCACTCGGCGCTTGATTTGGGTGCGGCTTTTTTGACTTACATCGCGGTACGGATATCGGACAAGCCGGCGGATGCAGAGCATCCGTACGGACACGGAAAGATCGAAAATATTTCAGCCTTGCTTCAAACCGTGATTCTTATCGGCACTTGTTTCTTTATTATCAAGCTGGGTGTTGAGAGAATAATCGATGATAATACAGAAGTCGAGGTCACGTTCTGGAGTTTCGCTGTAATGGGAATTTCAATTTTGGTGGATTATACACGTTCCCGCGCGCTTTTACGCACGGCTAAAATCTATCGAAGCCAGGCTCTGGAAGCGGATGCTTTACATTTTTCAACAGATATCTGGAGTTCGATGGTCGTCATATTCGGACTCGTATTGACCTTGGCCGGATTCAAACACGGCGACTCGCTTGCGGCGATCGGCGTTGCCGTTTTCGTTCTGTATGTGGGGGGTAATTTATTGAAAAAAACCATCGACGCATTGACCGACAGCATTCCGAAAGATATTGAAGAAAAAATACGGCAGGTAATGAAGACCATCGAAGGAATTTACAGCTACCGTTATCTGCGAGTGCGTCAGTCGGGATCGAAGATATTCGTCGATATGTATGTTCACATCAACCGCACCGTGCCCTTCGAATTGGCGCATCATGTGACGGATGAGGTTGAAAGCAAGATCTCCGAGATCGTTCCGAATGCGGATATTCTCATTCACATGGAACCGTACGAAAATGAGAACGAAAGCATTATCGATAAAATCAGGATGATCGTGACGGAACAAGGTTTAACCTGCCACAACATCCGCGCTCAGAAGATATCAAACGGGTATGTCGTGGATTTTCATTTGGAATGTAACAACCAGATGCCCTTTGCCGATGCGCATGAGGCCTCGACACGAATTGAAAGAAAACTTAAGCAGAAAATTGACGAAATAAAGAACGTTAAAGTTCATATCGAAGATGCGCGCGACCGCGAGATTCAGGCGGAAGATATTACGAGGCGTTCGGCGGCGTTGATTGAACAGGTGAGGAACATTGCTTCAGAAGATGGCGCGATCCTCGGATGCGATGATTTTATTATAATAAAAGTGGAAGGACACAAAAAACTCATGTTCGATTGCCACATCAAATCCGGGTTGTCGCTGGACGAGGTGCACGCCATGATGACTTCATTTGAATATCGTATTAATAAGAGCCTACCGGAAATCACACAGATCGTGATTCACCCGGAAACTCTTGACGCGGTATCATAGTCATGACGATGCATTTTAATGAAAAAGATTCTCTTCGTTACGGGAAATTCACATGTTTTGATACATTCCCATTTGTTAAAGCCGTTTTCTCAACACGAATTGGCGGCGTGAGCGAAGCGCCGTTTGATCAATTGAATATGGGAATTACGACGGAAGACAAAAAAGAAAATATTGAGGAAAACAGAAAACGATTTTTCGAATCAGTTGGAATTGATAAGAATTTGGTTGTGATACAGAAACAAGTTCACGAAACTCGATCCGCATACGTACGTAAGCCTGCGTTTCTGGATTGCACTGATGCCGCATTTACGGATCAGCCTAATGTCTTCTTGACCGTCTCGGCCGCAGATTGTGTCCCGGTACTATTTGTTGAACCGCAGAAGAAAATCGTCGGCGTCATTCATGCCGGATGGCGTGGGACGGAGCAGGGAATTACCAATAAAACTATTGAAAATGTAAAGCATCAGTTTAATATAGACGCAACGAACATCGTTGCGGTTATCGGCCCGTCAATCTCGGTAAAACATTATGAGGTTAGCGAAGCTGTGGCAAGTCGGTTTGATAGAGGGTTTGTGGTGCGGGACGGATACTCAAAACCGCATCTTGATCTTTGGAAGGCCAATGAGGCTCAGTTGAAAAAAGCAGGAGTTGGAAATGTTTTTATTTCAGGGTATTGTACTGTGGAACGCCGGGACCTTTTTTTCTCCCATCGCGGAAGCGGCGGACGCAGCGGCCGAATGCTTGGAGTAATAGGAATCATTTAGCATTGAATATTTTATACTAACCATAAAAAAACATTATGGAATCAATAGATAAATATCTTCAGAACTTGGTTAAATATGCAGGCGATGCAATTTTTACGGTTGGTAAAACGCAAACGGTTTTATCGTGGAATTTAGGCGCGGAAGAATTATTCGGGCACACGACAGAAAGCATGGTAGGTAAGGGCGTGGATATTCTTTCGCCGTACGACAACAAACGGATGATGCGTTCCCTCGTAATGGAAGCGATGGAGGAGGGAACTTTAAAAAATCTGGAGTGCGAGTTAATTCATCAAAACGGCCGAACGGTCTCGGTCTATCTTACCGCATCGCCGATCCGTGATGCGAACGAAAATGTCGTTGCCGTGTCCATCATTGCGAAAGACGTGACCGATCAGAATAAACTCCTGTTCACGCTGATTGAAAAGCAAAAGAGGCAGGCGCACTTAGAGGCGCTGATGGAGTCACTGACCACGATTTCGCATTATATCCGGAATGCGGCGGCTGTGATATCTGCCAAAGCGGAGGTTTCCAAAGAAGTGAACCAAATAGACACGTATCAGACCCTGGTCAGCACTTGCATGAAGGAAACGAAACGGATCGCTGCGGTTATTGATTCGCTGAATGACATGGTTCGGGAAGTGGAACAAAGCGGCGACGATATTGAGACGACACACATGAACGGTGCGCCTTCGCGCGTCATCGATATTGAAACCCGCCTGAAAGAGCGCCTAAAAAAAATTGACGAAGAAAAATCATAATGCCTCCCAAAGATTTTAATTATCCCGATCTGCAACATATTGAAATCGTACTGGTGGAACCGCAAACACCGGGTAATATCGGCGCCGCGGCGCGTGCGATGAAAAATTTCGGCTTGAGCCGGCTGAAGTTAGTTGATCCATGCGACCATTTATCAAAAGAAGCGCGCATGATGGCGGTGAAAGCAGAGGATATTCTTGAAAAGGCAGCGATCTTTACCTCGTTATTCGATGCCTTGAAGGGAGCGCACCTTACGATTTCAACCACCGTTCGGATCAGAGAAACTCATTTTCCAACATTCACGCCTTCTGAAACGGCGCTGCAGATCGGCCAAATTGCCCGGAATAAATCCGTCGCCCTCGTTTTTGGCAGGGAAGATAACGGCCTTACAACCGATGAAATTCATCAATGCCGGATCGTCTCAACGATTCCAACGCATCCTGGCCAATCGTCAGTCAATCTCGCGCAAAGCGTGATGATTTATGCGTACGAAATATTTAAGCAGTCACTGACAGCAAATCCGAATTTCTATTGGGATTATGCGGAGCCGCATGAAGTAGATTTATTCTATCAACGCGTTCAGAAATTACTTGAAAGAATCGAATTCAAGCCTAAACATACGATGGAAGATTTTATGGTTGCCGTCAAGCGGGTGTTTGGCAGAACGCATTTGGAGGACAGGGACGTACGCCTCTTGCATAAAATTTTTCAGGAGATTGAATTTTATATAGGGAAGGTCGAACAAAAAAAGTAGTTATATCGTGCCCGCCAGCGCTGTTATCCGTTCAACCGAATGCAGAATGGAAGTAAAAACTTTCAAACCGTCGTCATTTCCCAAAACCCTATCCGCGCATCGTTCCGGGTGGGGCATCATGCCGAGTACATTGCCTTGCTCGTTGATGATCCCGGCGATGTTATTGCGTGAACCGTTTGGGTTGGATTCCGGGTCGATCACCCCGTTTTCCGTACCATAACGGAATATCACACGCTGCGTGTCCTCCAATTTTTTTATAACATCGTCATCGGCGAAATAATTTCCGTCGCCGTGCGCAATGGGAACGGTAATGACTTGAGCGTTAGCATAATTCGAGGTGAAACGTGTCGTATTATTTTCCACGCGCAGGTAAATATTTTTGCAGATAAATTTCAATTTATGATTGCGCAAGAGCGCGCCGGGAAGAAGCCCGCATTCCGTCAGAATCTGAAATCCGTTGCAGATGCCGATGACGGTTCCGCCGAATTTGGCGAATTCAATCACATCCTGCATAACCGGCGCAAAACGGGCAATGGCGCCTGTTCGCAGATAGTCGCCATACGAAAAACCGCCGGGAACAACGATCAGATCAAAATCCTTCAGATCTTTCCTGTCTTTATGCCAGATAAATTCGGATTGCTGATGGATCAGTGCACTTGTCGTGTAAAATGCGTCGTGATCGCAATTAGAGCCCGGGAATACAATTACACCGGTTTTCATTTTTATTATCCTTAGTATCAATGTTCGTGTGCAATATACATGCTGTAACCTGAATTGTCAATTTTGAATTTTAAATTCTTGACGATCACTGAAGGAGGACTCAATGATCACTGTGCCTGAATTCCGTGGTTAAATAAGTTTTTGGCGTTAGAATCAGAAAGGGAATCAGGGAACTCAAGGTGTGAAAGAAGTTCCGTCGGACACGTCCGCGAAGGCTGTCATTCTGGAAGAATCTTTTTGATTCATAGCTCTACCTTTACTCAAAAAAGATTCCGACGGAATGACATGTACGTTGTGTTACGCACTCCGTAGATGAAAGAGCGGCTGGCTCAAACCACGAGGAAGGTCAACATATAATGATCGCAGATGCCTAATGGATTATGTTCCACATGGACTCTGCATGGCGGTTGCGTGAATAGAGATGAAGAATCTGTTTTTTATCGCGATTCTCAGGCCGTATTTGAATGTTTGTATTTTCGAAAGAAAGAATTACATTTCACGGATTTTGGAACTAACGAGGTTATTACTGTGAGCGCCCACGTGAACCTAAAGAATGACAAGAAAACCATATTCGGCTGGTGCATGTACGACTGGGCGAATTCTGCATTCATTCTTACTGTTGTTACAGCCGTACTGCCTGTGTATTTTGCAGGCGTGGTTGTGCCGAAGGAGGGGTTTAATATCGGCGGGACGATATACAGCGCAACGTCATTGTGGGGATTTGTCATCAGCAGTTCCGCCTTGTTCGTTTTTCTATGCGCACCGGTATTGGGGGCGATCGCAGACTTTAGTTCGTCCAAGAAAAAATTTCTGATGGCATTTTGTTATACCGGAAGTTTATTTACCGTACTGCTCTATTTTTGCGGGACCGGCGACGTCTGGATGACCATGATCATATTGGCGATTGCGCAGATCGGATTTGTGGGCGGCAATGTTTTTTACGATTCTCTTTTGACAAAGATCGCGTCACCTGACAAGATGGATTGGGTTTCGGGAAAGGGATTTGCCTATGGATATATAGGAAGCGATATACAGTTCCTGATCTCTCTCGGGCTCATTATGGGGCATGAAAGTTTTGGTTTATCTCAAAACGACGCTGTGAGAATGGTTCTGGTTTTCTCAGGAATCTGGTGGGCCGGTTTTTCCATATTCACATGGATGCTGGTGTATGAAGAAAAATCACAGGGAGTTTTGCCCGAGGCGTACCGGAATAAACCGATCATAATCGCGTATATCTTGACCGGCCTTCAAAGAACAGTGATCACCACGAGAAAAGTAGGTAAATTGAAACATCTGATTTTATTTTTACTCGCTTTCATGCTGTATAACGAAGGAATTCAAACGGTCATCGTCATGGCAACCATTTACGGAAAAGAGGAATTGCAGTTATCTACCTCTGTTCTCATGATTACGCTTCTTATCATTCAACTTGTGGCGACGGGCGGAGCTTTGGGGTTCAGCAAATTAGCGGAACGTTTCGGAACTAAGAATACGATCATGCTGACGCTTTTGTTATGGTCGGGCGTGGTGGTGTACGCGTTTTATATGACGACGTCTGCTGAATATATGATGCTCGGGATTGTTGTTGGCATAATCCTCGGCGCGTCGCAGTCATTGAGCAGATCGTATTACGGGGCGATGATTCCTGAAGACGCGGCGGCGGAATTTTACGGATTCTATTCGGTGTTTACGAAATTTTCTGCGATATGGGGACCGCTGGCCTTTGCAATTATTCGACAGGTAACGGGTTCGTCAAGGTTATCCATCTTGTCCCTGATCGTATTCTTTATTGGAGGAATGGTTTTGTTATTTTTTGTGGATGAAGAAAAGGCAAGAGAGGCGAAACAGATTACATTGAACAATGATCAATGAACAATGAAGGGTATTCATGAAACGTTCTCCTTTGTTAGTGGTTTTTATAACGGTCTTTATTGATCTGGTTAGTTTTGGAATTGTGATTCCTTTACTGCCGTTCTATGCGCAAAATTTCGGTGCCTCCGGCGTGGTCATCGGGCTTCTGCTCAGCGTGTTCTCGCTGATGTCCTTTGTGTTCATGCCGCTGTGGGGAAGGCTGTCGGACCGGTATGGGCGCAGGCCGATACTTTTGATCACTATCGGCGGATCGTTTATTGCCTATTTAATTTTTTCAGCCGCTTTCTCATTGTGGATGCTGTTTCTTTCGCGCATACTTGCCGGTATTGCCAATGCAAATATTTCCGTAGCGCAGGCGTATATCAGCGATGTGACGACCGTCGAGAACCGTTCCAAAGGAATGGGAATGATCGGGGCGGCATTCGGGCTTGGATTTATTTTTGGACCGCTGATCAGCGGCGTGTTTTCAGCCGATTATTTCGGCGATATGAAATACGCCTTGCCGGGATATATCGCCGCCGGATTGTGTTTGCTCAATTTTATTTCCGCCTATTTTTTATTACCGGAATCCTTGCACGCCGATCTGAGAACGACTCAATCAGATAAAGCGCTGATTGACGTCAAAGCGTTACACAGAGCCCTGCAGACGCCGCAATTAGGGTTGATCATCTTGTTGCTTTTTATTGCGACGGTTGCGTTTTCGAACATATATGCGTCGTTCCCTCTTTTTATCATGGAAGAACCTTTTAAATTATCGACATCGGGCATGGGATGGTTTTTTGCGGAAATAGGTGTTTTCAGCGTGATCGTGCAAGGCGGATTGATCGGCAGATTAACGAAATTATTTGGCGAGCGAAACCTGGTTTTTGGCGGCGCGACGATGATGTGTATGGGGTTTATCGGGTTTCCGATTTCGTCGGCATTGCCTGTTGGCGGACTGATCTCGCTCGGCTTTTTCGTTGCGCTCTTAGCAGTAGGGAGCAGTTGTATGACGCCGACGATCATGAGCCTGAGTTCGCAGTTAGCCGATCCAAAGGAACAAGGTTCCATTCTCGGTATCATCCAGAGTTTTGCCAGTCTCGCGCGAATGCTTGGCCCGGCGATCGGGGGTGTGGCGTATGATTTTGCGGGACATGATATGCCGTATTATGTGGCGTTTGTCCTGATGCTGTTTTCAGTAGGAATAGCCGCGACGCTGCTCAGAAGGCATGGGTCTAGAATTTAGTTTTTCAAAAATGGTCACTCTGACTTGTCGAATGGCGGTTCATACTTTATCGATTACTTGTCATACTTCGAACAGCATGATGTCGTTACCCATCATGGCAAAGGCGTAAACGGTTCTGTGAGAGAACTGAAAAAAATCTTTTTTACTTCCGCTGCCGATCTTGCCGCTTCTTCCAGAGCGCATGCTTCCAGAACTTGCCGGCTGCCGACGTCATCCAGAGTAAATGAGTGAGGGCCGCTAAGCTGAAACTGTATCCGGTGATAATGCTCCCCGCAGATGAGTTTAACGATATTATTCGAACTCTCCGATTGCACTTGCATCGACAGGTCAATCATTGCGTTGTACATCCCTACGAGGCCGTATCCCCATTTCGGTTTTATCTTTTGAAATCCTTTGGTGCCCGTTCCGATCGACAGGATTCTGACCTCTTCCACAGGAATCCCCATGTGCAAAGCTTCCGTCAAGGCGGCGACACTCGGGTTATTAGCCCATAAACCGCCGTCGACATTGGTTCTGTCCGCGTCAACCTCAAAAGGCGAAAAAAATACGGGCGCGGCGGCGGTGGAAGCAGCTACTTTCCATGCGGGCATATTCTGATCGCGCACGTAATCTTCACGGTGTCGTGTCTTATAAACCTTGGCTCTGCCTTCGGCCAAATCAACGTAGGGTATGCACACCCGTCTGCGCGCATCATGCAGAATAGCCGTTTCGCCGATCATCAACTTGATCTCCGCAATGAGCGCTTCGGTTCTGTACTTTGGCTTCAGATAGCCTCTGGACAGTTTTTTAAAGAGGCGCGTGGAACCTTCCCGCAAAACCTTGATGACATGTTCGATTGGAACTCCCAGCGCGATAGCCAGTCCGATGACGCCTCCGGTCGACGTCCCGGCGATCATATCAAAATATTCGTAGAGCGGGTGATCGAGGGATTGTTGAATATGATCCAGATAAATGGCCGGGCAGATGCCCCGGATGCCGCCGCCGTCGATGGAAAGGATTTTGAATTCGTCGGGCATAGTGTCAATCCTGATCAATGAGGGTTTTGAATACTACCGCAATTTCCGGCTTTTAGGGTTAACGGTCAAGATGAAAAGTAGAGCGAAGCGCCGCTTCGCTCAAAAGTGGAGGTAGAACGATTAGACAAATCGTTCTACTTTTTCAAATAGGACCATTTCCATTTTTGCCAATCAGAAACTAGTCCTGCTTTTACTGGATTATTCAAAACGTAGCGTATAACACGCTGCAATTCGTCTTGATCGCGCACGACATGATCGTAACTTTCATGCTGCCAGAAAGTGCCGGAACGATTGAGGATTTTATTGGCTTGAATCGCTGTAAACGATTTTAGCGATTGCAGGATTTTGTAAAGCGAAGCGCCGCTTCGCTTTATATTTTCGTTCAGTTCAGTAGTAAAGCGAGCTTTAGCTCGCTCCGAGGCTGCAGGATTTTCAGTTTGATTAGAGCGAACTAAAGTTCGCTCTACAGAAAATACCATATGCACATGATTCGGCATGATGCAATACGCGAATAAATCGTATTCCTTACCGTCTCTGTGTTTGATCGCTTCGGCTACAATATTTGCAACCCTTTCATCGCTGAGGTGGTGAACTCTATTACTTGCCGAACCCAATAATTGATCGAACTTTGCAAAATACTTTTTTTGCCATATCCGAATTTCTTCTTTGACTTGTTTCGCCGGTGCGGTCTTAACAATTTTTCTTTCGGTCGCCTCACGTTCCTGTTTGAGACGTAGCATTGCTTCTTGCGGAAGTGATCCTGCCAGCCGAAATGTGACAAAGTAAATGGCACCGGGCGGATGGTAGTGCGGTAAATTGCGGCGATAAAATGTTTTCATTTGTTTAGTGTAGAACGATTTGTCAAATCGTTCCACATTTCAATTGTAGAACGAAGCGATGCTTCGTTCAATGTATTTGAACTTCGAACCACGATAAAGGGAAGCAGCGCGTCGCATGTTATTTTTCGCTTGTAGAGCGATTTGACAAATCGCTCTACATAACCGCCGCCGGCATCTCATCATACGTCCTGCCGTTCAGAATCCGACCGGCGGTCTTTTTACGAACACCGCCCCATTGTTTGAAGAAAAAAGCGACATTAGCCTGACGGCATTGTCTGTGAATATCCTCGACCCAATGTTTTTCCATCGGCCGCGCGCCGGGGCCAGATTCACCGCCAACGATGACCCAATTGATACCCTGAAGATTCAATCCGGAAAGTGGGCCGATCAATGGTTCTAAGGATAGAAATTTCGTATGAGCATGTGTTTGTCTTAAGTGATTAATTCGCTGAACGACTTTATTATTTTCAACGGACACACCCATCCAGATATTCGGGGTCCAGTTCAAATGTTTATCATACTTGGCAAGTATGTCGGATCGCTTGGTCAGAACCTGAAACGTGTGTTGTGTGCCGTCGTTCATAACCTTGAAAACTTTTTGAATAAAAGGCAGCGGAACGTCTTTATGAAAAAGATCACTCATGGAATTGACAAATACGGTTTTCGGTTTCTTCCACGTGTAGGGTATTCCCAAAGCGTCTTCATGAATGGTGAGATCAAAACCATTTCTGTATTTTTCTAAACCCATAGCCTTGAGCCGTCTCGACATGATCTCAGCATAGCAATTCTTACAGCCTGCCGAAATCTTTGTACAGCCGGTCGTGGGATTCCATGTCATTTGTGTCCATTCGATGTGGGATTGTGACATAATTATCTATTTTTCCTTTCAATGAGATTTGACGCAATTCGCAGTCCGGCAGAATTATTTGATGCGAAAAGTAAGTGGAATATCGGAGAATTCTTACTGTTTTTCAACACAAGAGGTTGAGGTGTAACTTCTTTCCAGACTGATTTCAATTGTGATATGTATAGTTCGGCAATTTTATTAACTGGATTTGGAATCTTTTTTATCTCCGTTTTCCAATCAAATAAAGTATTAACTTTGTTTTCTTTGTAAAAATAAGAAAGGATATCCTTTTCACTTAATCCAAAGAACGCTTCAAGTTTGTCCTTATTCCTCAGGCCATTCTTTGTAATCAGCCGATTAATTGCTACACCTGAGGGGATTAGTATCCAAATATCGGAACGAGTATTTTTCAGCGAAGCAATTGATTTCCACCGAACTTGCATTCCAAATGGATCGAGAAATACTAATGCCGCATATTTATTAGAATTCAATGCGCTAGCCAATTTTTTCAATTCCTTGTTACAATCCTCAGATCGTGCAATGATTCGATTTGGCTTGATGTGCTTAAGGCTTGATTTGAACTTGTCAATAATATCTACTTTGGATTTATCCAAATCAATAAAATAGTAGTAGTCGAACAAGTAAGGAGTCTGAAGCTCTAATATTCTTGTTACAGAGCCTTTGTATAGATGACGTTCCTGATCATTTTCTATATTAAAAAGTAGATCAAGATCGTCTACTGGACGATCAGCGTTCCCAAATCCGGCAAACCCATCAAAATATATTGTTTCCCAACTATACTTTTGTTTATTTCTATTGATAATTTTTAGATAAGCCTTAACATAATCGACAAAAGTCTGGAGCTTTTGTTCTGTCCAATGCCCGCCAAAATTTACTTGATTCATAACATTCCCGCAATATTGTCTAGCTACAAATAATTATTGACATGGGATAGATATTCTAAAAGCGACTCTAAATGCTGAATGAAAAGTAACTAATCAGTGCGAGAAAGCAAAGAAGAAAAAAGAAGTCCGCGCGAGGCGGGCTTTTTGTCTCCGACTACTTCAGGTTTTTCTTTGCAGTTTCCATCACGCGGCTTTTTGTGATGATTTCACGGGTGGAAAAGTTTCACCTTTGCTTGGTGAAATAACCCTTTCCTCTTGTGTCGGTGGAGGAAAGGACGTGTCATCCGTGTAGCCGTAAAAGATATATATGCCGGATTCACTGCCAGTTCCCTCACTTCCTTATCGTCCAAAAATCATCCGACAGATCGCGGTTACTCACGTATTGATAGGGAAGCGTGAAATAGCCTTTTATGCCCCAATCCGTTCCCCATGAATTACGCACGATGAATCTTTTGCCGGAGTCGTGATACCCGACGGCTAAGACCGCATGCCCGCCGATCATGCGTTCGCTTTTCTTCGGCATATTGGCAACACCGGTCTTAGCGACTCTCTGCGATTCAAAATCTTCATATACGGTAAATCCGAATACGAATGGAAAACCTTCGGCGAGGCAGGTTTTCATTTCATTCAAAGTAATAATGCGTCGGTACGATGAAATCCGGTGTTTCATTCCTTCTTTGTAACAAACCGGGCTCGGCTTCTCAGGTTTTTCTTTGCAGTTTCCATCACGCGGCTTTTTGTGATGATTTCACGGGTGGAAAAGTTTCACCTTTGCTTGGTGAAATAACCCTTTCCTCTTGTGTCGGTGGAGGAAAGGACGTGTCATCCGTGTAGCCGTAAAAGATATATATGCCGGATTCACTGCCAGTTCCCTCACTTCCTTATCGTCCAAAAATCATCCGACAGATCGCGGTTACTCACGTATTGATAGGGAAGCGTGAAATAGCCTTTTATGCCCCAATCCGTTCCCCATGAATTACGCACGATGAATCTTTTGCCGGAGTCGTGATACCCGACGGCTAAGACCGCATGCCCGCCGATCATGCGTTCGCTTTTCTTCGGCATATTGGCAACACCGGTCTTAGCGACTCTCTGCGATTCAAAATCTTCATATACGGTAAATCCGAATACGAATGGAAAACCTTCGGCGAGGCAGGTTTTCATTTCATTCAAAGTAATAATGCGTCGGTACGATGAAATCCGGTGTTTCATTCCTTCTTTGTAACAAACCGGGCTCGGCTTCTTTGCAAATTTGCTGACGACGTACGGCCATTTTGTTTCACCGCAGACGCCTTGTTTGGCCAGTGTTTTGATCCCGTTGCGAATCATCGCGCCGGAATCCGACTGTACCGAATGCTCGATGACGCGCTCGTTATAATAAATGAATAACCGGCTCATATCCTGAAACTTCACCCCGTTTTTCATTTCCAGAAATTCCAACGCCCCGGCGAGCGCATTGCCCGTGCAGCTTCCCAGCGCTCCTTGGTTTTCCACCGGAGGACACTTTTTGCGGAGATCAACCGATGAAGGTAATTTGGCCGGAATTCTCGCCACACTGCGGTAAAGAAAATCCCGTTGATCCGGAATATCCGGCACCCATCCGTAACCGGGCCTTCGGCTGTTTGTTTTTGAACTTTTCATTTGCCTCCTCCTGATGCAGGTGAATTAAAACCCTAATAAACTTCTTATGAATCCGTAATTGCTTGCGATATAGATGAGATAAATCATCATCATAGTTATGCCCAGACCCCATTCGACGGAGGCTACCAGCTGGAATGAAGAGGTGCGCGAAAATATCTCGGATGGGAATTTCGGTGAAAGAAAAACATACACGCTAAACCACATGGATTGAACAAAGTTCAACATGCCTTTTGACGTCGAAGAACGTAGTTTATTAATCCGGCCGGAGTCTGGCGGCGGCAGATCTTTTTCCTGTTTATCGTTATGAATAAGCGCCTTGATATCGGAACGGTATTTGAACTGATAGACCAATGAAAAAAACAACGTCATGATCAATGATGAGACAAAAAATCTCAATCCGCCGCCGTATCCATTGCGCACGAGGAGTTGGAGTATGTCGAGTTGAGCGCGCTCCATCCAACTATCCGTATGAAAGCGTTTCAGTTGTACTTCCTGGTAATTCAGCAGCGCAAGAGCGTCAGCCCGTAAATCTTCGGAAGCGTTGGAATTGGAATTGACAAATTGGATCAGTGAAACCAGAAAACGTTCCGCTTCACCGGGTTCCATGTGATCAAGATCAAACCAAATTTGTTTCAGCGCGATCAGGTCGAGGCCGTAGTTTAAAATATCATCATCCGCACGCACGGTATCCGCTATATTAGCCTTACTCAGTAAAATATCAGGCGCCGCCGATTCCCGAAGCCCTCGCTGCATGTCGTTCCGGCGAATGGTGATATTGGTCAAATCGGTGTAGCCGCTGAACGTGGCGCCGGAAAAACTCATGGACGGATCGAAACTCGTATTGGATAAATTGGTTTTTTTTCTGAATCGGGCATGGTACAGGTTTGCGCGTTCTGAAAATACCGTGCCGTAGAAATTGGATGACCGCTCAAACAAGGCATTGCGTGCGTCGAAATGGGTAATGAATGAATTAGTCAAATCAAATGAAGTGTACGTGCGTGAATCGGACAAGTTGAGTTGTGTGTAGATTTCGGAAGAGGTAATGATCGCCGGTTTTCGGAATTTACAGCGGCTGAGGTCGAGTGTCCCGCCGACGCGGGTATTGGTCATAACAAAACTGTCGACAAAGGTTGCATTGGCAAAATCAATATTTCCGCGGATCACGGTATTGGTAATTTCGATGGTCTTACTAAAAACCCGTTCGGGTTTGTCCGTTTGATATTGCGGAGGTGATTCCGTGCTGTAAATAATACATTCATCGATCCGCAACGGATGCGGCAGGTTGAGTTTCAGCAGGATGGCCGCAAAACTTTCCAGTTTCATCAAATTGAGCGATTCAATGAAAAGGCCTTCGATCGTTCGTCGCTGAGCCAACTGGTAATAGAAAAGCGAATCATCGGAATCCCGTGCATTATCCGCGACATAACGCATCCGGCGAGTTCGATAACCGCCGCCTGCATGACGTTCCGTAACGAGCACGGTGTCGGCGTTAATAAATTGCACATGAAAAGTTGCC